>JBEARN010000024.1:0-14630 GCA_041163165.1 Pseudomonadota bacterium | reverse complement strand
AAACTTATTCCTGTTTATAAGGTAATTGAACATGAAGAGATGATAGAAAAAGAGATGGTGTTAGCAAAGTTTCCTATCACTGAAAATCTTAGTGATATCGCTGCTTTAGCTGCCGCATACAATGGTGGTATCGTGAATGTGGGTAAAGAGATGATCATCGCAATGGTTGCTGATGAACCATTAAGAATTTTGCATTTTATTGAAGCCACAGAACGATTTAACCCTTGCGAAATTGTTCGCAGTGGTGTTGTCGCAATAGAACGTTAAATTACTTTGTATTTGCTGTTTTGGTGAATATGCTTCATCGCAAAAAGGATATTTATGACTTTTTCTCTTTCTGCTATCGCTTTAGAAATCGGTGTTGATTTTTCTGGCGATGATATCAATATCGAGGGTATCCATACCCTTGCACAAGCCAATGCTTCTGAGTTAAGTTTTTTTAATGATAGCAAATATGCTTCTCAACTTGCCCAGACAAAAGCCGCGGCTGTATTGATAGACGCTAAATATGCATCACTTTTGCCTCAAGGTACGATCGCTCTTGTTACCGATGAGCCGTATCTTAAGTTAGCATTGGCATCCAAATTTTTTGCTCACAAGCTACAAACAAAAGGTGAAGCCCCGAAGATGGGGAAGGGATGCGATATTGATCAGAATGTGACATTTGGTCAAAATGTGACATTGGGAGAAAATGTTACGATTATGTCTGGATGCTATCTCGGTGACAATGTCATCGTGGAGTCAGATACCCTTTTGCATCCAAATGTCACCTTGTATCATCATACACAGATAGGAAAAGAGTGTATCATCCACAGTGGTACAGTGATAGGTTGTGATGGGTATGGCTTTGCCCACACAAAGATGGGTGAACATGTAAAAATTTACCAAAATGGTAATGTGATTATAGAAGATCAAGTAGAAATAGGGGCAAATTGTGCGATAGATAGAGCCGTATTTGGTTCTACCTATATACGTAAAGGGACAAAGTTTGATAATCTTATTCAAATCGCACATAACTGTGATGTAGGAGAACATTCTCTTTGTGCAGCTCAAGTGGGATTGGCTGGTTCGACAACTACAGGAAGAAACATCGTAATGGGTGGACAAAGTGCGAGTGCGGGGCATCTTCATATCGGTGACTTTGCCACGATCGCAGGAAAAGGTGGCGTGACCAAATCGCTTGAAGGTAAAAAAACTTATGCGGGTTTCCCTGCGATAGAACATAAATTATGGTTGCGTATGCAGGCAAAAATCGCAGGGTTGCTCAAAGAAAAAAAATAATTCAAAAGTTGTGATATAATTTTTTCAGATTAATCAAAAAGGAGTTTGCATGAGCGGTAAAATAACGAATATAGCTGAGATGGTTTTAAGTGGAACAAAGCATGGAAAAATCACGGTAACAACAGTGGCTGAACCTTATGGTGCAGGGAGTGAAAGTGTGGCAAGTATCGGAGTCTCACTTCAGGCGGGAGCACAAGAACCAGACTGGAAGGTGCATGTTCCTAAAGCAAATATTGATGCCGTGATTGCTGCATTACAAGAGGCAAAAAAAAGCTTATAAATCTTCTTCCCATTGACATTGCAATGGGAACTTTCACTTAGAATTAACCCTATTTTTCCCTTATTTCGATACAATACTCTCAATACTAAAGAGGGGCGTTTGTGTGTCTACTACCGAAATCATTAAATCACTTTTAACGGAAAAAGTACTTATCATTGATGGGGCAATGGGTACGCAGATACAAGACCTTGAAGTGCCAAAAGAAGCATGGCTAGACGATAAAGGTATCTCTCAAGAAGGATGCAATGAGCTTCTAAATGACACAGCGCCGGAGCTTATCTCTCGTATTCATAAACGTTATGCGATGGCAGGTGCCGATATGATCAAGACCAATACCTTTGGTACAATGCCATGGGTACTCGATGAATATGATATGGGTGAACGGGCATATGAGCTTTCTAAAAAAGGTGCCCAACTTGTGAAAGTGATCTGTGATGAATATGCTACGAAGGAGTCTCCAAGGTTTGTTCTCGGTTCGATTGGCCCTGGGACAAAACTTCCTTCTCTAGGGCATATTGGATATGATGAAATGTATGCCGGGTACAATAAGGTTGCGCTTGGGCTCATCGATGGAGGATGTGATGTATTTCTTTTAGAGACATGTCAAGATCCACTGCAGATCAAAGCAGCATTGCATGGTTGTCAAGATGCAGCTAAAGAACGTGGCATTGAGATACCGATCATGGTTTCTGTTACGATCGAGCTAAGTGGATCGATGCTTATCGGTACAGATGCAACTACTATCACGACTATTCTTGAACCTTTTGATATTCTCTCCCTTGGATTTAACTGCGGTACAGGTCCTGATCAGGTAAAAAAACATATCAAGATATTGAGTGAACTTTGTGCCATACCTATCTCAGTGCATTCGAATGCAGGACTTCCTCAAAACAGGGGGGGATATACATACTATCCTATGGGTCCAGATGAATTTACTGCGAAACAGCTAGAGTTTACCGAATTTGACGGTGTGAGTTTTTTAGGAGGGTGTTGCGGCACGACACCGCAACATATTCAGGCACTGAAAAAAGTAGTAAGCGGAGTAATCCCTAAAAAACCTTCAGGAAAAATCAACCCATCCATCGCCTCCTTATTTAACGTTGTAGAACTCTTTCAGGAACCAGCACCCTTGCTCATAGGAGAACGCAGCAATGCGACAGGCTCAAAAGCCTTTAGAGAATTGATTATCGCAGGTGATTATGAAGGGACATTGACGGTAGGACAGGCTCAAGTGCGTGACGGAGCGCACTGTTTGGATGTCAATGTGGAGTTCGCGGGACGTGACGGCGCAGAAGATATGGCGGAAGTGATGCAACGTTACAACCAAAAGATCCCTATTCCGCTGATGCTTGATGCGACGAAAGTTGCTACGATGGAAGCAGGGCTTAAATGCATTGGAGGCAAACCGATTATCAACTCCGTGAATCTCGAAGACGGAGAAGAGAAACTGGATGCGGTATGCCAACTCGCCAAAAAATATGGCGCATCGCTGGTTTGTTTGACGATCGATGAGAAAGGAATGGCGAAAACGACCGAAGAGAAACTCCGTATCGCCGAAAGGCTTTATGACCTTTGTGTCAATCGCCACGGGATCAACCCAAGCGATTTGATCTTCGATATGCTGACATTTACGGTAGGATCAGGTGACCTTGAGTATCGTGATGCAGCGATCCAAACACTCGAAGCGATACGTGAACTTCATATACGTCACCCTGAAGTAGGTTCTACACTTGGACTCTCCAATATCTCTTTCGGGTTAAGTGCCAATGCAAGGGTTTATTTAAACTCTGTCTTTTTGCACCACTGCATCCAGGCAGGTATGACTTCGGTGATCATCAATGTTAAGCATATCGTGCCATTGGCTAAGATGAGTGAAGAAGAGAGGGCGATTTGTGAGGAGCTTCTTTTTGAGCCTGATGATCAATCTCTTTTTAAATTTATCGAGTATTTTTCTGACAAAACCGTAGACAACAGTACGACAGATGAAGCCTATGAAGCGATGAGCAGCGAGGAGAAGATTGCGCATCTTCTCCTCGAGGGAGATAAAGAGAGAATGCTTCCATTGGTCGAAGAGGTGCGTCATGCGATCCATCCCGATACTATTGTAAACGAGATTCTGATCGATGCGATGAAGGTAGTGGGTGAGTTGTTCGGAAGCGGTCAGATGCAGCTGCCGTTTGTCTTGCAGTCAGCGGAGACGATGAAAGCGACCGTAGATTATCTTAATCCCTATCTGACTAAAAAAGAGAAAGAGACTGATACGACACTTGTGATCGGAACGGTGAAAGGGGATGTGCATGATGTAGGGAAAAATCTCGTTGACATTATCCTATCCAACAATGGTTTCAAAGTGATCAATATCGGGATCAAAACAGAGCTCCAAGAGTATCTTGATGTAATGAAAGAGAGAGAGATACAAGCGATGGGTATGAGTGGACTGTTGGTAAAATCGACGGCGGTGATGAAAGAAAATCTTGAAGCGATGGCTTCTGAGGGGATAGAGATCCCCGTCTTGTTAGGTGGGGCAGCATTGACACGTTCGTTTGTGGATGATTTTTGTCGTCCTGTTTACAATGGTCCCATCTTTTATTGTCGAGATGCTTTTGATGGTGTGATCGCTATGGGTCGTATAGAAAAATACAACGAAAATCCCAGCTTAGGACTTGATACTCGTCTGGCAGGCGACATGATCGAGCGTGAGCAAAAAGAGCAAAAAAAGGTAATCATCCCCCCTTTTGAAGAGATCAAAATGCCTGAAAAAGTTCAGATACCAACCCCACCATTTTGGGGAAGACGGGTCTTGCAAAAGAAAGATTTAGACATTGAGATGATCTATGCATGGGTTAATACAAGATCGGTATTTAAAATGCACTGGGGATATAAATCAAAAGGGATGGAGAAAGAGGCATACCAAAAGCTTTTGGATGAGACTGTTTACCCAGCCTATGAAAGACTTAAGCGAGAGTTTATTGAAAAAAATCTTTTTGATCCTACGATTATCTATGGATACTATCCGTGTCGAAGCAATGACAGAGAACTTTTGATTTTTGACGAAAGTGAAGGGTGGAATATTGATGCCAATGCCAACCGTGAACCGCTGCATGATGTGGTAGGCAGGGCAGTGACTCAGTTTAGTTTCCCTAGACAGGAGAGAGAACCGCATAGGGCCTTGAGTGATTTTTTTGCACGCGAGAGACATGATGTGATCGCTCTGAGTTGTGTGAGTGCAGGGGCGAAATTTAGTGCGTACGAAAAAGAACTTTATGATGCAGGCAAATATCTGGAGTATAACATGGTCCATGGCCTTTCTGTAGAACTTGCAGAAGCACTCGCGGAAGTGGTCCATAAACAGATACGCATGGACTTAGGTATCTTAAAAGAGGATGAAGGAGCCACGCTTAGAGATGTGCGTATGAACCGATACCAAGGAGCGCGCTACTCTTTTGGATATCCTGCCTGTCCAGATTTGGAGCAAAGTCGTCAACTGTTTGATCTTCTTAAGCCGGAAGAGTTTGGAATCGAACTTTCTGAAACCTTTCAGATCGTACCCGAGCAGAGTACGACAGCATTGGTCGTGCACCATAAAAATGCGACCTATTACTCAGTATGAAACCAGAACTCAAGCCAGGCAAATATAGACACTATAAAGGTGGCGAATATGAGGTGCAATCTTTAGCGCGTCATAGTGAGAGTGAAGCTTGGATGGTAGTTTATAAGGCACTTTCTAATGATACGTTATGGGTCAGACCTTATGACATGTTTGTGGAGAAGGTTGAAGTGGATGGAAAAGAGGTCAAACGCTTCCAATGTCTTTAGTGCTGTGGAAAATGATTCTCAGACAAGTTTAAATCCCTTCCATTTTAGTAGCACTGAAAGAGATGAGTTCTCCCTCTTCAAAACGAAAATGAAGTTCTATCGGACGACAGCAGACTTCACAATCTTCGATATATTCACTCGACTCCTCACTCTGGTCTAATACCATAGAGATGGTTTCCCAACAATAAGGGCAAGTGAAAAATTTTTCTATCAAAATATCTCCTTTTGATCGTTCAACGATGGAGTATGTTATACTTCTTTTTAGAGTTCAAATAAGGATCGATCGGTGTCAAAAATTATAGAATATTTTATCACATTAACCCAAATTCCGCATTGCAGCAAAGCAACAGATCAGCTTTTAGATTTTTTGGTTCATTTTGCGAAAGAACGAGACTATACAGTAGAAGTCGACAAGACTAAAAATATTTTCATCACTAAAGGACTACCAACCCTTTGCCTCCAGGCACACTACGATATGGTTTGCATGGGGAAAGCCCCCCAAATAGAGCCTTACATAGAAGAAGGATGGATGAAAGCGCATGACTCATCGCTCGGTGCAGACAATGGGATGGCGATCGCGATGATGATGCAACTGATGGATGAAGGCTTTGATTTGGAGTTTTTGTTGACTTCCGATGAAGAGATAGGACTCATCGGTGCCAATGCGGTTGCATTTGATCTCAAAAGTAACTATATGCTGAACCTTGACAGTGAAGATGAAGCGGAGGTGTACATCGGATGCGCAGGTGGCGTGGACATCACAGCTAGGAAGCAAGATATGTTTATCGAAGGATCAGGGATGTGTTACGAAATCTCTGTGAAAGGTTTAGCGGGTGGACACTCTGGGGTAGACATCGACAAAGGGATCCCCTCAGCACTCAAAGTCCTTAGCGAATATCTTTATGGGCATCGCATCACGCAATTATGCAGTTTCAACGGAGGAGAACGTCGCAACTCTATCTCTGCCAATGCCGTTGCGATCGTGCGAAGTGACAAAGTACTCAAAGCAACTAACGGGGTGAAAGTCACCAAATGTGATGTTGTTTCTGATGTGCTGGCACAAGGGGAAGAACTCATTGAAATGTTATGCCATTTCAAACATGGCGTGCATGCAAAAAATGAAATGCTTTGCATCCCTGATGTGAGCATCAACCTTGCGATCGTGACAACACAACAAGATGGTACAGTCATCATCGAAACAAGTGGACGCGCGATGGATGCAGCAAAACTTGATGCGCTTTCCACAGAAACCATCGCTTATTTTGGCAGGTACGGATATGAAGTCGCACTGGAAGACAAATACCCCGCGTGGAAACCAGAGGTAAGTGACTTTACCGAATTGGTCAGTGACAAAATCGAAGCGGTATTCGGAAAAACAAAAATGATGGCGATTCATGCAGGTCTGGAGTGTGGTGTTCTAGCCAAAAAATATCCTGCGATGAAATTTGCTTCCATCGGACCAACTATCCGTTATCCTCACTCCACACGCGAAATGGTCCATCTTGATTCTGTGGAACGCACCTTTGAAGTCGTGCAAAAAATCATTATATCAGTTTAGAGTATCATATTTATAGGTACAATTAAAATATAGATATAGCATCATTGTAAGTAGGAAGAAAGAGGTACGGCAGAACAGTGCATCAAGAAAAGTGATTACACTTTAAATCCCTCTTTGCTTTTGCAGTGTGCTTCCATAAAACATCCTTCACAGAGTGGTTTGACCGCTTTGCATTTGTAACGTCCGAAAAGTACCATCGCTTGATGGAGGCGATGCAGGTCGGTTTTCAATTTTTTGGTAAGTTCTTCTTCGCACTTGAGTGCAGTCGTTGCATTGGATAGCCCTAAACGATGTGCGACCCTAAAGACATGGGTATCTACCGCCATGAGGTTTGCTCCAGCATATTCGATCATGACGACGTTAGCGGTTTTTTGTCCTACTCCAGCGAGTGTGACCAAAGCATCACGTTCAAGGGGAATTTCACCGTGATGATGCGTAACAACGCTTTGTGCCATTTTGATGAGATTTTGTGCTTTGTTGTTAAAAAAAGAGCAAGTGTTGATGTACGATTTTACCTCTTCTAAATCGGCATTGGCTAAAGAGAGAGGATTTGGATATGCTTTAAAAAGAGCAGGGGTGATGATGTTGACACGTTTGTCGGTGCATTGTGCAGAAAGCATTACGGCGATGAGCAATTCATATAAATTTGCATAGTTTAATTCGGTAACAGAATCAGGATAGTGTTCAAGAAAAATTTGTTTGATCTCTTCGATTTGCTTTTGGGTTGATAGTTTGACTTTTTTCATCGATTTTACCTTTTCTAGAAGGGATATAGTAACACATTAATAATTGATTTACCCAAGAGGGATATACTAATTCCTAAAATTTGGTTAAGAAGGATTACCTACAATGTTAAAGTTCACAAAAACGTCACTCCTCACTGCTGCTCTTTTGGCGACATCACTTTCCGCATCGGATATATTGGTCAGTGTCAATGGTAAAAATATCACGAAACAAGATGCAGAACAACTCGTAGCGACACAAGCGCCGCAAACGACGTTTGCTAAACTCGATCCAAACCAACAAAAAGTGGTTTTGGGTCAGTTGATCGAAGAGGTTCTTTTTACAGAGCTTGCGCTTAAAGAGGGGATCGATAAAAAACCTGAGTTTCAACGAAATATGGAGAAATTGAAAGATAGACTTCTTCTGAGTATGTGGATGAAAACACAGATGGATAATGCGATCGTAAGTGACAGTGAAGCGAAAGACTTTTATGAGAAAAATCGTGATAAATTTTTAGGAAAAGCATCAGCACATGCAAGACATATCTTAGTCAAAACGAAAAAAGAGGCAGAAGAAATTATCGCAGTATTAAAACCTTTAAAAGGCGAGGCATTGAAAGAAAAGTTTGTTGAGTTGGCTAAGGAAAAATCTACTGGACCTACAGGACCAAAAGGTGGAGATTTGGGCACATTTACAAAAGAGCAGATGGTACCTGAATTTGCTGATGCAGTATGGACACTAGAAAATGGACAAATCACTCAACAGCCTGTGCAAACACAATTTGGATTTCACGTGATCTATCTCGAAGAGAAAACCATAGCAAAACCAACACCATATAAAGAAGTGAAAGAGAGTATCATTAATTCACTCAAACAAAAACAATTTGGTGAAAAGATAGCGGAGATCGCCAAAGAGCTTAAGAAAAAAGCTAAAATTGATGATATGACAGCCACGAAATAATAATCTGGCATAAACGAGGGATACGTATGAAATTTTTGACAACTTTTAGTCTAGGTGTAGTTTTGGCGTGCAATAGTGCTTACGCTGATGCTTTAAAAAACAATTTAACCAATATGCTCCAAGAAAAAGAGACACCAGCAATGGTCAATCTCAACCAACTCAATCTTAATGCAACACCGAAAAAACCAAAAACACGATCTTCCAACACGGTGATCGGGATGGTGAACGGTAAAAAGATCATCAAAAAAGAGGCAGATGGTTATCTCAAAGAACGTACACAAGGGAAAGTAACTGATTTTGATATCTTGCCGGCCAAACAACGTAAGCAGTTGGTGCAAGAGCTGGCTTTGCCGATGGTAGTGTTAGATGCAGCAAAAAAAGAGTTGTCCAAAGAGGAACAAGAAAGTGTTTATGGTCGTGCATGGATGCAAAAGCAGGCACGCAAAATCACGATAAGTGATGATGAAGTGATCGGTGTTTACAACCAGTTGAAAAAAGACTATGAAGAAAATAACGCTTCGATGAACATCCCACCGTTTGATAAGATCAAAAATAGTCTCAAAGCGCAGATGGTTGAGAAAAGAGTGATCGGAACATTGATGAAAGATGTGAAAATCACCATTAAATAGAGGTAATTTTGAATTAATTTGGTAAAATACCGAACCAATAAAAAAAGGAAAAAAATGAAAAAAACTTTGGCGATATTAGGATTGACTTTAGCGTTAACAACACCTCAGGCATTTGCAGTGACAGCAGGTACAGTGAATGGAATGGCAATCAGTGTAGATGAAGCAAATCAAATGTTAAAAAATGCTCGTGAAGGGAAACAAGAATGGAGCAAATTGACAGCAGATGAGAAAAAGCAGTTAATCCAGATGATGGCAGTAGGCAAACTTATCGCAGTCGAGTCACAAAAAGGGTTAACACAACAAGAGAAAGATGTAGCGCTTTCTACATACTGGATGCAAAAAAAGATTTCAACGACACCGATCACAGATCAAGAGGCTCAAACTGCTTACGACAAAGTAAAAGAAGCCGCAAAAAAAGCAAAAAGCAAACAAGAGATGCCAGCATTTGAAGCAGTTAAGAACAATATCAAGATGCAATTAGCGCAAGAAAAAGTAGTCGGTGAACTCATCAAAAGTGCAAAGATCGAAGTCAAATAATTTTTGGATATTAGGGTAAGGAAAAACAAAGATGTCTACAAAAATTCTAGATGTGATGCAAGCCGGTGTGGTCACGGGAGATAACTTGCAAAAGATATTTCAGATCGCAAAAGAAGAAGGATTTGCTCTTCCAGCAGTGAATGTCGTCAGTACATCTTCAGTAAATGCGGTACTTGAAGCCGCAAAAAAAGTCAATTCTCCAGTGATTATCCAGTTCTCAAACGGAGGTGGTGCTTACTATGCGGGAAAAGGACTCCCTTCAGATGAAGCAGCGATTTTAGGTTCTATTTCGGGGGCACAGCATGTCCATACTGTAGCAAAAGCTTATGGTGTGCCAGTTGTATTACACACAGATCATGCGGCAAAAAAGTTGCTTCCATGGATCGATGCGTTGCTTGATGCGAGTGAAGCGCACTATAAAGTGCATGGTATACCACTTTTTTCGTCTCATATGATCGATCTTTCTGAAGAACCACTGGAAGAAAATATCGCTATTTGCAAAACATACTTGGAACGTATGAGCAAGATGGGTATGACACTCGAGATAGAACTTGGTGTGACAGGTGGCGAAGAAGATGGCGTTGACAATACCGATGTTGATAATGCATTGCTTTATACGCAGCCAGAAGAAGTATCTTTTGCCTATGAAGAGTTGAGTAAGGTGAGTGATAGGTTTACGATCGCAGCCTCATTTGGAAATGTGCATGGCGTGTATAAGCCAGGAAATGTCAAATTGACCCCTAAGATACTTGACAACTCTCAAACATATATCCAAGAGAAATTTCGTACTGCATCTAAGCCAGTGAACTTTGTATTTCATGGCGGTTCAGGAAGCGAGTTAAATGATATTCGTGAAGCGATCAGTTATGGCGCTATTAAGATGAATATCGATACAGATACTCAGTGGGCATTTTGGGATGGTGTAAGAGTTTATGAGAAAGCAAAACATGACTACTTGCAAGGACAGATCGGCAATCCAGAGGGTGAAGACAAGCCAAATAAAAACTATTATGACCCACGTAAATGGCTTAGAGCTGGTGAAGAGGCAATGGTTGCTAGGTTAGAGCAAGCGTTTGCAGATCTCAATTGTCTTAATAGAAATTAATAAGTATAGCTTCTTCTTTACTTTTCTAGAAAAGTAAAACAAAAGTCGTCATCCTCTCGAAACGCGACATCAAATTTGCAGGTATGCAAATTTGACTGCTTGCAAGGGCATTTGAATGAGAAAGCACACTTCGTGTGATTTTGATGGAGGATTGTTTGTCTTTTAAGTTGTCTTCTCCGATAGAAACTATCTTTTTTGCTAATCAAACTTTTTATTTGAAGCGAGATGATTTGATTCATCCTGATTTTTCTGGCAATAAAGCGCGTAAGTTTTATTATTTTCTTCAACATGATTTTCCTCATATTTCTAAACTTATTTCCTATGGATCATCACAGTCGAATGCGATGTATTCACTCTCTGTTTTGGCAAAAATGAAGGGGTGGGTGTTTGAGTATCAGGTGGATCATGTAGCAGAGTATCTAAAACAGAATCCACACGGTAACTATCAGTATGCATTAGCAAATGGTATGAAACTAATAGAAAGTAAAGATGAAACTTTTTCTAATGATTCTTCAAATGTACTCTTCGTAGAAGAAGGCGGACGACAAAAAGAGGCTGAATACGGTATTAAAATATTGGCAGAAGAGATTGTAGCTTGGCAAAAAGAGAATGCGATAGATGGGTTGGATATTTTTCTTCCTTCCGGAACAGGTACAACGGCACTTTTTTTACAAAAATATTTAGCTCAAAATAGAGTATATACAACCTCTTGTGTAGGAGATCATACTTATCTTAAAGAGCAATTTTTTGCTTTAGAAGAGAATGAGAAATATCATCCAATGATTTTATCTTTAGGGAAAAAGCACCATTTTGGCAAACTTTATAGAGAAAATTACAAAATTTGGCTAGAATTACAACAACAAACGGGGGTGGAGTTTGATCTTCTTTACGACCCTTTAGGATGGCGAGTCTTACTTGCGCATCAAGAGGTTTTTTCTAACCCTATACTCTACATTCATCAAGGCGGTTTGCTGGGGAACGAGAGTATGCTTCCGAGATATGAACGAAAATACAAGGATATAGTATGAAAATATTTTATAGCAGCGATGATACATTTGAAGCCAATTTTGATGAGCTGCTTCAACGTGGAAAGATGGATATCGAAGGGGTAACCAATATCGTTTCCGGACTTTTAAAAGAGATTCAAGCAGAAGGAAACAGCGCTCTAAAAGCGCAAATCGCCAAATTTGACCGATGGGAACCCAAAAGTGATGAATCACTTTTGGTCTCTACTGAAGCGATGGCTAAAGCCTATGATGCGATAGATCCAGAACTTCGTGATGCACTGCATCTTGCGTATGATCGGATTGAAAACTACCACCAAAAATTGATGCCAAAAACATGGATGGATAAAGAGGCAAATGGGACTATCTTGGGGCAAAAAGTGACTGCTGTAGATAGGGCAGGGCTTTACATCCCTGGAGGGAAAGCAGCGTATCCGAGTTCACTTTTGATGAATGTAATCCCTGCAAAAGTAGCAGGGGTGAAAGAGATCGTAGTCTGCACCCCTACGCCAGATAATGAGATCAATGAGCTATTGCTTGCGGCATGTCATCTTTGTCAAGTGACGAAAGTCTTTAAAGTGGGAGGAGCATCGGCTATCGGTGCGATGGCATACGGGACAGAGACGATTCCAAAAGTCGATGTGATCACAGGACCGGGCAATATTTTTGTGGCTACCGCAAAAAAACTCGTGTATGGGGAAGTGAATATCGATATGATCGCAGGACCTTCTGAGATCGGTATTTTGGCGGATGAAACGGCACGGGCTGATTATCTGGCAATCGATCTGCTTTCCCAGGCAGAACACGATGAGATGGCAAGTTCTATCTTGATCACAACCGATGTAGAATTGGCGAATAGGGTGAGTGATGAAGTGGAGAAGTTTTTAGGAGAGCTTAGTCGCGAAGAGATCGCACGCAAGTCGATAGAGGAAAGAGGTGCGATTATCATCACTTCTACCATGGAAGAAGCGATAGAGCTGATGAATGAGATCGCGCCTGAGCACTTGGAGGTAATGACAAAAGACCCTATGGGATGGTTAGATAGCATTAAACATGCTGGAGCGATTTTCTTAGGTGAAAATACCCCCGAACCGATCGGTGATTATATGGCAGGACCAAATCATACATTGCCTACTGGTGGAACGGCAAAATTTTATTCTCCATTGAGTGTAGAGCACTTTTTGAAAAAATCTTCTATTATCTCTATGAGCAAAGAAGGGATAGAAACTATCGGAGATGCATGTGCCATGATAGCTCATACAGAAGGTTTAACTGCACACGAAAAGAGTGTGCGTATACGTTTAAGATAATTTAATCGTTTATCTCTTTTTCAAAGACAGCGATTTGAGAAAGCAATGTGTTTATCATGAATGGTTTTTTCACTATTTCAACAGATGTCTTTGGAAAAGATTGGTGGATCGTATCCAACGCAATATCAGCGGACATAAGGATGGCTTTGGCTTGAGGATTGGTCTGGAGAATAGATTTTAAAACATCAACTCCGTTGATATTTGGAACAGTGATATCAAGCAAATACAAATCAATCTCTTTATTTATGTGCCCTAGTACATCAAGACCATCGGTAAATGAAACGACATGATGTTCTTTAAGTTCTAGTATCTCTTTCACAGCTTTATTTAAAGAAGCGTTGTCTTCAAGTAATAGTATATTCATAGGGCTCATTATAGCATTTATATTAAATGATACAAATATTACAAAAATATTATATTTTTATAATACAATAAGATTAATATTTTTTCAAATTAAAAAAAAAGGGGGGGGGAATTGATAGGTAAGTATTTTACTGTTTTTATAGGATTGTCCATCGCTCTGTTCGCAAATGATATCGATAACATTTTGATGGATATAGAAGTCCATAATGATTTGTCCGAAAAAACAAAAAAAGAAAATAACGGTATCGTATATGTTTATACACGAAGTGATTTAAATGTGATGGGCGCAAAACATTTGCGCGATATTTTGAAAAGTTCTGTGGTGGGATATAAGATCAGTCGATATAACTTGATCGATCCAAATACACTAGGACTCTCTCCATATGCCAGTTCTAATGTAAGAATCTATATTGATAACCAAGAGATTTCCTCCTCTCTCTATGGAAGTGGAAGTATGGTCATAGGAGATTTGAGCCTTGATTTTGTAGATCATGTAGAGCTTTATACCTATAACCCTTCTTTTGAATTTTCTATCGAACCTACATCTGCCATGATCAAACTTTATACAAAAACCTATGAGCGTGATCCTGGGACGAACCTTAGTTTGGGGTATGGGAGTTATGATTCTAAAAGTCTCTCTTTAGTTAACACTGGTAAGTTGGGTGACTACTCCTATATGGCTTATCTTTCAAGAGATGTGGATAATAAAGAGAAGATCAACTTAGGTGGGACACATGACACCTCAAGAGATACTACTAGAACCCATGGGTTAATCACTTTCTATAATGATAAAAGAAAGTTTCTTTTTACTCATATTTTGAACGATAAAGATTCATTTTTGGCAACGAATTGGGACGTAAATTTAAGTAAATCTCATATTGATTTGGAGATGACACACCTTGGCTATCAAGAGAAATTGCCATTTGATATGCTCTTTGAAATGACTTATGATAGCCTTGAAGATATTAGTAGATTTGCAAGTGATAGCACACTCTTTATGCACTATGGATATGCTTACAATTATTTATGGAATCCAGTAGGTAGCCTTAATGCAGATGGCGATT
>JBEARN010000023.1:0-15407 GCA_041163165.1 Pseudomonadota bacterium | reverse complement strand
AAAATAGTTCTAAACTGTTTATCCTCATGTTTGAACCTATAGTAGAACTTTTTATAATCTTTACTTGCCTTCAAGCCAGTATCGATTTGGTTTGGAAATTCCGAAATATCTATTGCCATGCGATGAACCGAGTAACCTTTCTGGGTGACACCTTTGGGTGACACCTTTTATGGAATAATTATACAATATTTGGAATTAATCGGAAAACAGAATCCCTTAAAAACGCGCTTTTTGACGTTAAAAAGAACTTTAAGGAACCATGGACTATCAGGCTCATAACCGAGTGGTCCGGGGTTCGAGCCCCCGAGGACCCACCACTTACAAATTTAAATACGATATTCCAAACATAAAATTTTCATTTTTCGTTGATTGTATTGATCAAATTTTTCAATTCGATATGGTATTTATGCGCATACATCGTGAGCATATCTGATGTTAGATTTTCTTCATACTTGACAATAATGGCTATGATTTGGGCTAATTTTTCTGCTCTTAGTGCCCCTATCTCTTTTGATTTTTTTTCTAAATAAAAGCAAAATTCTTCTATTTTATCTTTGTCTTTTTGCAGAATGATGTCTTTCAAATACACGTCTGAATGACCAAACGTTTCTATAAACTCTTGGAGAGTGTCTTGGTAATGGGTCTGAGTCATTTTTGCATGCTGCACACCTTTTTTAGAGTCTAAAATAGCTAAAGACGCATAATTTAAATTTTCTATTTCTGTTTTTAGCTTTGAGGGGATGATGGTTCCTATCGTATGACTTTGAGCCTCTTCAAGGCTTTGACGTTGGCTCAATAGTTTTTCTAAATCAATAGGATAGTGTTTTGAAGGATTTTTGCGTTGGACTGGTTCTTCAAAAAGTTTGGTAATCAGATGAAAAATACTCTCTTGCGTCACTGGCATGCATAAATGAGTAGAACTGAGATTTGTTTCATCTTCTTCACACTCTTTGATCAGTACCAATTTTAATTTATTGTGTAATTGGATGGGTGAAATCGCCTCTTGTATTGCTTTATTTGCCAAAGATTCATCAAGAACGAGTATGTCATATGTTCCAAGATCACTATTGGATCGTTGGTATCCGTCTAAGCCTACATCTACTTCGTAATGGAAGTACTCGAACATTTTTTGAATACTGAGCGCTTTCAGTCCGTTGGAACAGAGAATTAAGACTTTTTTATCTAACATGTAGTCATCAGGAAGTCTAAAGTTCCTTCGACGTCCTATCTCAACGACTTGAAAAGGTAGATCGATATGGATACCTTCAGGAATGTCATATACGATCTCACCATGGAGTGCATCGATCTGATCTTTTAACGTTTGGGATAAAAATTGAAAAATCTTTTCTTGTGGAATCCCGGTTTTTTCTATCTTGAAAGAGATCATCTCTTCATATAAAAAATCTTCAGGGGCACTTAATGATAAGACGATCTCCTTTGCATGGCTGTTTTCACACAGAAACCCAATCGTCGCTTCAAGTATGTGCACGAGGGAAGAGGAATCGCCTTTTAACTCGCTAGGGATCGTTTTGCCTATCTCGTAAATGAGTTCAATGTGGTGTTTTTTTCTGACGGCTTTTGTCGTGGTGTATAATGCAGTTAAAGCATGGTGCAAAGAAAAAGATTTTTCCATGATTGAACGGATCCTTTAGAGAAGAACAATGAATAGGAACTATTATAACATTGAAGTGATTTGATTTAGTCGTTTGATTGAGGAGATTCCAGCCTATAGGTAAAGATATTTTGATGCGCTTGGGAAGTGATACTGTACGCGATGCGGTTTTTTTCGCAAATCTCCTTCACCATGCTCAATCCTAACCCTAAATTTCGTTTGGAAAGGGTGTTTTCTGAATAATGCTTTTCAAATATTTTTTCTTTATCTTGAATGGGACTCCCCTCAGAGATAAATTGTAAAAGAATGTGTGAACCGTTTCTCTCTAAAAGCACTTTGATTTGACTCCTATCTTTACTATGTTTAATCGCATTGGATAGATTATTATCAATGATCCGTTCTATCTCTATCGCATTGGCGATGATAGAGATATCTTCTTCTATCGTTTGGGTCAAATCTTTGTGATTGACCTCTGCGATCGGAGTGAAAAAGACGGTTCTCTCTTTAAGTAATGAAGAGAGATTGATTTTTTTTCGGGAGTATTCGATAGTGTCGTGAGAGAGCCAATAGGAGAGATCTTCGTACGAATTAGACAGAAGATTGATCGAAGCATGAATTTGTTTGGTGTAAGGGAGAATATTGTCATTGGTTTTCAATTCGATGAGTGACAGGTTTGACATGATGACGGTAAGAGGGGTACGGATCTGGTGTACCGTATCACCAATAAATCGTTTATTCTCTTCCAAAAGAGCATCAATTTTATTATTCTTGGCAGTATATTGGTAGATGATCATGATTTGTGATAGAAAAAAAGAGATGATCAATAGAGGGAGAATGATTTTGAATTCGGTCTGAAATAGAGCCACGCCAATCATCATAGGGATAAGAATAATACTATTATAAACGATGCTGATGTATCTATCGATAATAAGTACTTGAGTTCCTCCGGCAAGATAACCGATGAAGATACTCACGATGAAAAGTTGATGTAAATCATCGACTTTTGCTAAAAAAATGATCCCAACTACAGAGATAGTACTTGCCATAATAAAAGCGCTCCATAGAAAGGTTTTGTACCATTTCTGAAAAGTATGTTTGTCTGCATATCGTTTAAAATTTTTAGCTTGTTTGAGTCTTAACAATGCGATGAAAATGATGATGCTTACCCATAAAAAACCTTCTATAAAGAGTATCTTGTATACTCCTATAGCAGTCAAAATGGAGATCACTATCACGGCAAGAAGACTTTTTTCTGAAAGTTCGTAAAGTGTTTTAATGTGCGTTTGGCTTACATTTTGAGGTGGGGTTAAACGTGCTATAGTTGTTTTCAAATTCATAAAAGTATTATGACATATTTTTTTATCTAAGTTGATGGCACGCAAAAAACGAAAGCCCAAAGAGTTGGTATGCTATAATTAATGATCTTTTTTGGGAGCATTGTTTTGGAGCTTTATGTAGTATTGCCGATAGCTTTTTTTGCTTTTGTTGTGGTTGTAGGTGGCTATGTGTATATGTTTTTGCACGTCATGCGAAGTGATCCAAGAGAGTTGCATTTTAGAGAAAAATTAGGACAAGATAGTAAGCTTGTACCACGTTCAAATAAGCCCAAAGAAAAATGATGTTTGAAATCGCAGAATATATCGGGATCGTCGCATTTGCGACTTCAGGATTTTTCGTGGCTGCACGCAATCAGCTTGATTTTCTGGGTACCTTGATCTCTGTGTTTCTTACCGCGCTTGGCGGCGGACTCATACGGGATGTCACTGTCGATAAGATTCCGTACACCTTCACCCATACTTCCCCCGCAGTGACGATATTGAGCGTGATGGTCTTGTTGATACTTTTTAGATTTCACAAAAGAGAGAGCATAGAGAATAAACCATTCTTTATTGTTAGTGATACGATAGGTTTGATCTCATTTAGCATTACCGGCGCACTGATCGCTTTGGAAGCAGCGCTGAACCTGACAGGTGTTTTGGCGCTTTCTTTTGTAACAGCTGTGGGAGGAGGGATCATACGGGATGTCATCATCAATGAAGTCCCTTTTGTTTTGAAAACAGGATTTTACGGGACGATAGCCTTGCTTATAGGGTTGATACTTTACATACTCCATCTTTATACTATGGTCACTTTTATGACGATGAGTATGGTCTTTTTTTTCGGTGTTGTGATACGTTTGATCGCGTATTATAAAAAATGGTCTATACCTATGATTTGAAAGAGGATAGATGTTTCAACAGTGTTATTGTAAAAGTGGCTTGAATTTTGCAGAGTGTTGTGAGCCACTGCTTAAAGTAGAGCGATTTCCTCAAACGCCATTGGCTTTAATGCGTTCACGTTATAGTGGGTATTGCTTAGGTGATGTGAACTACCTGCAAGCTACGACGTATGATCATCAATGGAGTGATGAAGAGTTAAAGTTTATACAGGATTGGGCAGATGAGAGTTTCTGGCAACACTTGGAGATCATAGAGGCGAAAGAGAATATCGTGGAGTTTAAAGCCTATTATATCTATGAACAGACGCAGCATTTGCACCATGAACGCTCTCGTTTTATCCGATTGAATGACACTTACCAATATGTCGATGGTGATATCTATGAAGACAAAGTTGTCTTTACCAACAACCAGTCTTGCATTTGTGGCAGTGGCTTGAAGTATAAGCGATGTTGTTTGCAGCGAATCAAAAAATAAACAGAATAATTATAAATTTAAATTATTTTAATTATAATTTTAGTTAATGTTTTTTTAAGTTTATTCTGCTATCATTCGTTCGTAACTAAAATTAGTTGACAAAGGAAACAACATGAAAAAATTTATACTATTAACACTTATCGGAACATACGCAATGAGCGGTTTTACAAATGAAGCTGAAATCAAAGCAGTAGAAGAAGCAAACGAAAATGCAAGACTTTGCAAATTGTTTACTGAAAAAGTAAAAACATACGAATCAACTATGAGAGAAGATGCGTTAGCAGAAGCGACACTTGATTCTTACAAAATAAGAGCAGCTAGATTCTGTTCAGTCCCATCTAACTCTTAATCAATATTTTAAAAACCTGCCTTTATGGCAGGTTCTTCTACAAATAACCAATAGACTCAATCCGATTAAAACTCATTAATAAAAGGGTAAAATACCGTTTATTTTCATCCGCCATACTTGCCTTTTCGAAAGACTAAATTATCTGATAAGGAAACAGTATGAAAACTTTAAAATTATTAACAGCAGCAGCGATGGTTGCACTACTTTCTGCTACTATGGTTCAAGCAAAACCATTCGATAAACATCAAATGTGTCAAACACAAAAAGCCGATAGAAAAGAAATGAAAGCGATTTTTGACAAATTAGACTTGACCGCACAACAGCGTATGTTACTCAAAGAGAACCGTAAAAAGATGTTTGCGTCTATGAAAAATAAAAAAGTGAAACAAGAGAGAAAATCACGTCAACCTCACATGGCTTCTTTTGTCAGCGCAAATGGATTTGATAAAGAAGCTTTTGTGAAAGCAGCCATTGAAAAAGCACAAATAAGAGCGGAATATCGTGCAGAAAGATTTGAAAAAATGATGATGATTTTAACACCAGATCAACGTGAAATGTTTGCAAAACTGGTCAGAGAAAACCAAAAATAACGTTATAATAATCTATGACAAAAATATTGATGATAGAAGATGATGCAGGGTATGCATCGCTTCTGAGTAGTTACCTTAAACGCTACAATATAGAAGTGACTAACTATGAAGATCCTTACCTTGGATTGAGTGCAGGTGTGGAAAAATATGATTTGCTCATCTTGGATTTGACATTGCCAGGGATCGATGGATTGGAAGTGTGCAGGGAAGTTGTAAGCAAATATGATATCCCTATCATTATCTCCTCTGCGCGTTCTGATCTGACTGATAAGGTGATCGCGCTTCAGATCGGTGCGGATGATTATCTTCCAAAACCGTATGATCCGCAGGAGATGCATGCACGTATCATTTCTTTACTTCGACGGTATAAAAAAAACCATACACAAGAAGAGCCTACTTATCGTTTGATGTTAGATAAAGAAAAAGAGACGATCACCTTAGACCATCAAGTGCTTGATCTCACCCTTGCAGAATATACGGTACTCAAATTACTGATCGAACATAGAGGAAGTACAGTATCTAAAGAGCAGATTTTGTATGATTCTGAAGTGTTTCAGTTTGGTTCTGATGGGTCACTTGCCGTGATTTTGAACCGTTTGCGCAATAAATTAGGTGATGCAGTCCAGATCAAAACAGTTCGTGGTGTAGGATACAGGTTGGTTTCGTGAGTCTTTATAGTAAAATTCGAATCATTTTCATCATCGCACTTCTTTTTGTAACAGCATTTTTTAGTGCTTATTTTTACATCGAGCATTCTCACCGCATGCAAGAAAAAGAAAAAAGATATATGCAAACGTCACTTTTTTTGCATAAACATTTTCGAGAAAGCATGCGTCAAGAGAAGGATTTAACTCTCAACTTTTTGGATGATACGATGAAGCTTTATTTGGATGAGAGTGATTTTTCACTCTTGACAGATGTCGCGCAGATACAAAACATACAAAAAAATGCAGTTTTGGTCCATCAAAGAAAATTTTTACGTAGTGAAATCAACATCCTCAAAGAAGACGATAAGTTTTTCCTTGCATTGGTGCATCCTAAATTTCAACTTCTGCTGCAAGACAAACAACGGATGCAAATGCCATGGGAAATCGTAAGCGGGTACTTTTTTTCGCTTGTTTTTTTGCTTTGGCTTTACGTTTGGCTCACGACTAGTTTAAAACCCTTAAAACAACTCCAGCAACAGATAGAAAAAGTTGGAGAAGGGGATTTAACGATATCTGTTAAAAGTGATAAAAAAGATGAAATCGCAGCAGTTTCTAATGCCTTTGATGATGCATTGCGAAAATTAGAGTCGCTTATCAATTCTCGCCAACTCTTTTTGCGGGCGATTATGCATGAACTTAAAACGCCTATAGGTAAAGGGAAGATTCTAACGGCATTTTTGGAAAAGTCATCCATCAAAGAGGGATATGATGAAGTGTTTGAACGGTTAGAACTTTTGCTAGATGAGTTTTCTCGGATAGAGCAAATGTTAAGTTCTCACTATGAGGTGCATCTCAAAGCGTATAATGCCAAAGATCTTGTGGATCAAGCATTGGAGCTGATGATCATGGATGAAGAGACGCTCTCCGAGAAGGTTGAGGTGGTGGAGAAGGAACTGTGCGTTTTGGAGACGGATTTCACCCTTTTCCCTTTAGCGCTCAAAAATCTCATAGACAATGCCATCAAATATGCTTCGGATCATCAAGTCATGATCACGATCACGGGTGAAGGGATCGTCGTCTCGAATAGTGGTGCGCAGTTTACGGAAAACCTTGAAGCCTATTTCAAGCCTTTTCACGGCAAAGGCAATGGGTTAGGGCTTGGACTCTACATCGTGCAAAGCATCATGGAGATGCTGCACTTAAAACTGCATTACCATTATGACAATGGAAAAAATATCTTTACGATAGCGAAGTAAAAGCGATCAATCGATAAATTCAACGACTTCTTCAAAAGGGGATCTGAGTTGGGTTGACTGTGGATTGAGCCTGTATCCGAACGGAAGGAGTGCAGCGATTTGGAACTTTGTGGTGTCGAGATCGAGAAGGGATTCGAGTGCTTCTTTTTCAAAACCTTCTATGGGACAAGAGTCTATTTCTATATAGGCCGCTGCAGTCATCATGTTCCCCATCGCAATATAGCTTTGTCTGGCTGTCCATGCATAGATTTTTTCATCGCTGCTGAGTGTGTCTGACAAGTGTTTGGCGTAGAGATCGATGTAGAAATCCAGCTTCTCTTGAGGCATGTCACGTCGTGCAAACCGCTGTTGAGGGATGCCGCTTTCGGGCTTGACATTTTCTATCCCAGCCAAGAGAATGACGAGATGAGAGCAGGAAGTGATCTGCACTTGGTCCCAGCAGAGCGGTCTGATCTTCTCTTTGAGCGCTTCATTCGTGATGACGAGAAATTTCCACGCTTCCATTCCAAAAGAGGAGGGGGATTTTCGGCCGGACTCCAAAATGTAATGGATCTCTTCATCGCTGATCTTTTTTTCCGTGTCAAATACTTTGCACGCATGCCTAAAATCCATCGCTTTGCTAAAATGATTTTTCATTCTTTCCCTTTTAGTTTTGTAGTGTACAATTTCAGATCAAAAAATAGAGATGATCTGATGAAAAAAATTTTACTACTATATGTTTTAACGACTCTTTTTGTTGTAGCGAAAGATTATACAAAAAATAGTGAAACAGTTTCCTTTATCGACGAGATGGTTCAAAAGTATCACTGCAAAAGATCAAAGCTTGAATCACTTTTTTCTGATGTCGTTGTCCAAAATGCCGCACTCAATGCTTTTCTTCCCCCAAGCCAACAAAGAAGAACGAATGATAAAGTGCAACCCATGCAACCTGTCTACCCTAAAGAAGGTACTTGGGATCGTTATGTGAAGTATAAAGTGACGCCACAGCGCATCAGTCAAGGGGTCGACTTCATCCAAAAATACCAAACGGTTTTTTCCAAAGTTGAAAAGCAATTTGGCATCCCCAAAGAGTATATCGCTGCGATCATCGGAATAGAGACTGTTTATGGTGGGAATGTAGGAAAATATCCGGTATTTGATACCCTTACCACGCTTGCTTTTGAAAGAAACAGACGCAATAAATTTTTTCAAAAAGAGTTAAGAGAGTTTCTTTATCTGTCGAAGTTGCAAAAATTTAATCCCAAAGATGTGTATGGATCTTACGCGGGTGCGATCGGGTTGGGGCAGTTTATGCCGAGTAATTGCCAAGCTTATGGTGTGGATTTTAACTGTGATGGGAAAATCATGATGCATCATCCTGAAGATGCGATAGCCAGTGTGGCGAATTATTTGAAGAAAAATGGTTGGAAAAAAGGCGAACCGATCGCAACAAGAGTGCGTTATGCTGGCACGAGGTTTCGTCAATACAAAACAGGCTATGACATACCATACTATCGGAAGCATCTTAAAGGGATCGAACCTAGAGAACGGTGGGGGTATAACGATAAAGTCCGTTTGATTAAGCTTGACAAGGAAAAGTATGATGAGCTTTGGTATGGGGCTAAAAACTTTTTTGTGATCACGCGGTATAACCATAGTGGGTATTATGCGATGGCAGTGCACCAACTGGCAACGCAAATTGCTCAAAAGATGAAAAAATAATTTAATGAAAATTAACGTCATTCTTATCGATAAAAAAGGGAAAGATCCTTTATATGAAGGTCTTATAGAGCATTACAAAAAAATATCAAAACCTTTTGCAACAGTCGAAGTGATCGAAGTGTTTCACAAAGAGATCGCCAAAGCGCAAGATACTTCACCGAATATGGCACAAAAATCATATACAAAAGCATTGGAAAAATATCTCTCTGGTGGTTTCAATATTGCATTAAATCCTTCTTCCAAAGAGGTAGACAGTCATCAGTTTGCCGATCTGCTTAAGGATAGCACAGAGATAAATCTATTTATTGGCGGTGCGTACGGCTTTGAAAGCGATTTTTTAACTAAATGTAATACATCGATATCATTTGGTAAAATAACGCTTTCACATAAATTGGTCAAAGTGGTTTTGATGGAACAAATCTTTCGAGGTTTGACCATCAATGCAAATCACCCATACCACAAATAGGATAATCGTGATGTTAACACAAGAAGAGTTAAATCTGTTTCAAAATAAATTATTGGACAGAAGGGTTCAGATAGAGAAAAATCTTCGAGGGACAACGTTGGAACTTGAAGGGATGAGAAATCTTGAGCTCAATGATGAAGGGGATTATGCAGCAGCTTCTGCAGAAACGATAGTAGATAGTGCTATTTTGGTGCAACAGCGTAAAGAATTAAACGAAATTGAATTTGCTTTAGATAAAATAAAGGTAGGTAATTTCGGTATATGCGAGATGTGTGAGGAGCCTATAGGGATCAGACGTTTAGAGGTAAAGCCTTTTGCCCGTTTTTGCATCACATGTCGCGAGATTAATGAAAGAGAGAACAAATAAATTTTTGCTTTAAGCAAGAAATTTGTGCTATGAATGACTTTTGCAAGTAGATAAGGAGATCCAATGAGACTGGTTGCGTATATGTTTATTTCGATGATATTGATGGGGATTGTTACCGCATTTACCTATACGATAACTTCTGCTGAATATACCATTGAATTGATCGGCTTAAGTTTCACTTTTCCGATAGCAATTTGGGTTGTTATTCCTATGGTGATTTTGTTTCTTTTTTCATTTATGCACATGTTTTTTCATGGATTTAAAAATTATTTTGCTTTGAAACAATGGCAAAAAGATAGCCATAATCTAGAAGATGCGCTCTATTGGTCGCTTTTAAATGAACCGAAAGAGCAACGTTACGGCATCGATGCTATGGAAAGTGTCGCATCGCTTTTGAGCAAGTCTTCCTTGAAAGTTTTGGATGAAGTGGAAGGGTTAAATCCTAGACTTGCTCGAACTGTCTCTATGCTCCAAAAGATTCAACGTGGTGAATATGTCGATTTTAAAGAAGAGAGGATTTCATCGAAGCTTTTTAAACCGGGAAATCCAATCTTGATACAAAACAGATTGAACCGTTTAGAAAATGATGATAAATTCATCGACGAGGTGATGAAGTCTACGACCGAATTTTCAGAAATTGTTCGCAATGAAGCGTTAGAGATTTTTGCGCGTAAAGCAGATTTTCGGCATGCACACAAATATGCGAAACGTTTTGATGCACAAAATTTTCTCGTCATGCTTGAAAGGGTAAGTGCGGAAGAAAAACTAGGATTAACGCCACAAATTCTTGCCGATTTCGTTGAAGTATTATCTTTAGGTTGCAAAGATTTTCTCAAGATTGCTTTTGTCACAAAAAAAGCTTTTAACCCTCAAGAGAATTTAACGCTTTTTAGAAGCTTCCAAACAGCCAATCCAAACGCACAGCAAGCATATCTCTATCTTCTTTTTGAATACGAATTGATGGAACAAGTCGATCTTTATTTGAGCGAACATGATGAGAGTGATTTTGTGAAATTCAGGGCGCTTTATACGCTAAAAAGAGAGCATTCACAATTTAAATTAGAAGATTTAATGGATATCGATACACTCTGCAATGAAGTTAGACTTTAGTCGCACCGTTTATGCTTTAGCTCCTCTTGCGGGATTTACCGATCTTCCTTTTCGTTCTGTTGTGAAACAGTTTGGAGCCGATCTTACGGTTTCAGAGATGATCAGCTCCAATGCCCTTGCCTATGGAAGTAAAAAAACCCTTAAAATGGTCGAAAAAAGTTCTCTCGAAGATCCTTACAGCATCCAGTTAGCAGGCTCAGACCAAGCCATCATCCAAAAAGCAGTAGAGTATGTCAATACCTTAGAAGGGATCACGGCGATCGACCTTAATTGTGGTTGTCCCGCACCTAAAATTGTAAACAATCTCCAAGGCTCTTCACTTTTAACCGATTTGCCAAAAATGGCAGAGACGATTCGTACCATTAAAAAATATTCCAATAAAGAATATACTTCAGTCAAAATGCGTTTGGGATTTGATGAAAAAAATCATGTGGAGATCGCGAAGCTTTGTGAGGACAATGGTGCAGATTATATCGCTGTGCATGGAAGAACTAGGGCAGGCAGATATAAAGCTGCAGTCGATTATGACGCGATCGCGGAGATCAAAAAAGCGGTTTCGATTCCGGTGATCGCCAATGGCGATATCGATTCTCCTCAAAAGGCAAAATGGGTGCTTGAACATACCGGTGCAGATGGAGTTATGATCGGCCGTGCCGCGGTGGGTAAACCTTGGATTTTTCATCAAATGAAAGAGGGAATTGAAGAGGTCTCTTCTTCGTTGATCTTAAAGGTGGTTATGGAGCATTATGAGCAGATGTTGTTGCACTATGGACAATATGGTGCTGTGATCTTTCGTAAACATCTTCATACCTACTCAAAAGCAGGGTATCAAGGTGCTTCAGCCTTTCGTGATCTGGTCAATACGATAGAAGATACCGAAGAGATGCGTGGTGCGATAGGGGAATTTTTTTCGCAGCCTCTGATAACTGAGGGTTAATATTCGTATTCTCTTGACTTCTCCACCAAAATCGAGAGGATAAAACTACTCGCTACAAACCCTAAAAAAAGAAAGAATCCCACTTGAAGTTCTGTCCCATTGGTGGTAATGACATTGATCGGTTCACTCTCTTTGACGAGCCTTCTTAGTTGCGTATCGACCACACCATCCAGCCCTAAGTAAGACATAAAGATAGAGACTACCATCACGTCCGCCATCGACCATTTGGTAGACTTGAGGGCAAAGAAGCGTACCACTGCGTTGTCCCCTATGAAACTTCGGCTATAGTAGTAAAGATACGTAGAGATAAGTTTAAGCGTAGGGAAGATGACACTAAACATGACGAGCAAGATGCCTACAAAGATCATCTTCAATTCATCTGATTCTATGAGAAGCTTTACGAGATCAGAGATACTTTTACTTTGATAAAAAAGGATTTGGTTGGTAAAACTGATAGGTTTATCGAGCAGGGTAAAATAGAGTTTATTGATCTTGGCTTCGATATCGAGCATCGGTAAAAAGAGTCCAGAAACCAATAAAGAAACACTCGTTGCCGAGAGTAAAAAGAGAGACATCGATCTAAATACTTGATGCATGACGATCAGTAAGATCAATATGGTCGCCATGGTTAGGATGGCGATGGTATATCGTTTCATGATTTGGATATGTTTTTTCATCTCGTTATGCAAAAGGGCACTGCAAGTTTCAAAATCATTGCACCCATATAAAGTCACGACATGATTGTATTTGCTCATATCTATCGCAGCGATGTTGTTCGTCATAAACTGTTTAAGTTTATCTTTTAAAACCGCTTTAATGAGTGCTTGATTTTCTTTTTTTTCAAGTTCATCCATCACACTGTTTGTAATTTGAGGAACCCTCTCACGCAAACCGCGAATATCGACAAGTTCATCTGTGATTTTTTGTCTCGCATTACCGTAAATACCTTTTAAAAAGCCCCTTTTTCGGTTTTCCCGTCTTACTTTCTTGTCCGCTTCTATGATCAGTGTATCGACGATCGTTTCAACATATTGTTTGATCTCATCTCTGTTGGTAGAGGTAAAATCAAACTCATCGATCTTCTCGTTAATGATGCTAGAAAGTTTTTGTGTCCATACGGCTGAATTAAAAAGACCGTATTGGACACTGTGCAGTTCAGCATAATGAACTTTAAGCACTTTAGTTTGGTTTCCGATCTGGATAAGTTGGATAACGGCGTAAATAATGCCGCTCAGAAGCATCATACTGAGGAACATGGACCAAGATGATTGAAAACGTTTCATGAAAACCCCTAGTGCGTTTTTTGTGTCATGCATCTTTCTATACCATCAGTATAGCGAAATTAGTGTAAACATAAATAATAATGATATAATCGCCATTTATTTTCAAACAAGGGATAGTATGATAGAACTAGGGTTAGTCGGTATAATGATCGGTGCACTTTCTGGTTTCTTTGGCATAGGGGGCGGGATGATCCTCGTGCCTATTTTGCTTGTACTCGGTTTTGAAACCAAAGTGGCGATCGGTATCTCGATCATGCAGATGGTATTTAGTTCGATTTATGGCTCTTACCTAAATTATAAAAAAGGTTCATTGATCGTTGGCGAAGGTATCTTTGTTGGTTTAGGTGGCTTTTTAGGTGGTTACATAGGGGGGTATGTCACCCATGTAATCTCTGATAAAATCTTAGAGTCTCTTTTTGTAGGACTTTTGCTTTTTGCCCTTTTTAGACTTTTTTTCTCACCACATTATGAGGAAGAGGATGAGACAAAACAGCTGCATAAAGGATTGCTTTTTGGGATTGGTTTGGTGATCGGTATCTTTTCTATTACCCTAGGAGTAGGGGGATCGATCATGTTAACGCCGATTTTAGTAGGGTTGCTTCATTACCCTATCAAAAAGGCGGTCAGTGCCGGACTTTTCTTTGTGGCTTTTTCTTCAGTGGCAGGGATGATCAGCCGTTTAAGTAGTGGAACGATCGATTTTCACAATGGTTTGATCGTAGCGGGAGCCTCTCTGATAGGGGTGATAGGCGGTATTTGGCTCAAAGATCATGTTAGTTCCAAAAAGCATAAAATGGCACTGATGGCACTTTATCTTTTAGCTTTGGTGCTTTTAATCAAAAAAATGTGGTTCAATTAGGATAGAAACAATGCAATATGACATGATAAAAGTTTTTGGGGCTAAAGAGAATAACCTTAAGAATATCGATTTAGAGATCCCTAAAAATAAATTGGTGGTTGTGACTGGTATCTCAGGATCAGGTAAATCGACGTTGGCTTTCTCGACACTTTATGCAGAGGGGCAAAGACGTTATATCGAATCTCTCTCTTCTTATGCAAGACAGTTTTTAGGTCGTGTCGGTAAACCAGATGTCGATAAGATAGAAGGATTAACGCCAGCGATCGCGATAGATCAGAAAACTACTTCTAAAAACCCACGCTCTACTGTAGGGACTATCACTGAAATTTATGATTACTTGAGACTCCTTTTTGCACGGGTGGGAGAACAGCACTGTCATGAATGCGGCAAACCGATCTCTTCGATGTCTGCCTCAGATATCATCGAAGAAGTGTTGAGGCTTCCAGAAGGGGCAAAGTTAGTCATCATGGCACCGTTGGTGAAAGAGAAAAAGGGAACTTTCGCTGATATGTTAGAGTCACTTCGCCATAAAGGATATGTTCGTGCGATGATCGATGGGGTCATGGTGCGTTTAGATGATGAGATCGAGTTGTCTAAGACTAAAAAACATACGATTAAAGTGGTCATTGACAGAGTAGTGGTAAAAGAAGAGAGTCGTGATCGTATAGGTCAAGATGTCGAAAAAGCACTGAAAGAGAGTTTTGGCGAGATGGAGATCGAAGTCACCAACTATGAAGAGTTGGGATTAGAGAGACAATATATCCATTATTCTGAACATTTGGCTTGTTTTGACTGCAAGTTGAGTTTTGAGCCACTTGAACCGGTTAGTTTTTCATTTAACTCTCCCAAAGGCGCTTGCCCTGAGTGTGATGGATTGGGGATACGTTATACGATCGATCTCAAAAAAGTGATCGATTCTGATTTGAGCATCGACAAAGGTGCAGTGAAGATTATGTATGGATTTAACAAAAGTTACTATACCAAATTCCTCAATGCCTTTTGCGAACAAAATGAGATTGATATCAGAGTCCCTTATGGTGACCTTGAATCGTATCAGCAAAAAGCGATACTTTATGGCAATGGCAGTGTGATCGATTTTGTTTGGAAACGCCATAAACTTAAGCGTGAATGGCCAGGCGTCGTGAAATTTGCACACGATATGTTCACAGAAGAGAAAGATCTCTCTGAATATATGACCGAAAAGGTGTGTGATCAGTGCAATGGAAACCGTCTTCGTCCACGTTCTTTAGCCGTGAAGATCGAAGGGAAAAATATCGCAGACATTATTGATATGCCTATCGAGGCTTCCTATGCGTATTTTTCCGATGGGGCGAATTTTTCTCATCTGACGCCACAGCAGAAAATGATCGCCGAATCGATCTTAAAAGAGTTGCAAGAAAGACTCTATTTTCTTTATGATGTGGGTTTAGGGTATATCACACTAAGTCGCGATGCACGTACCATTTCTGGTGGTGAAGCACAGCGTATTCGCATTGCTTCTCAGATAGGTTCAGGCTTGACCGGGGTGATGTATGTG
>JBEARN010000022.1:0-15759 GCA_041163165.1 Pseudomonadota bacterium | reverse complement strand
GATGGGCATTTTCAAGCACCGCATCACTACTCTCTTCACCATTGATCCAGATACGTTCGTTAAACTTGCGAATATGGGGAGAAGAAAAATGCCCTACCTTTAAATTCTGACGATATGCTAAATGCGAGATCATTCGACCTGTCGACCCTTTACCGTTGGTTCCTACGATATGAACGGTTTTAGGATGTTTGATGTGTGACTTTAAAAGTGCATAAGCTTGATGCACTCTTTGATGGTCTATCTCTTTATAGTAAAGAGGTTTTGCTTGAAGAAATTGATCAAAAGGCTGTATCATTGAACTTTTGCAAGCATCCCTTTCGCACTCGCGTACGCCAAAAATTCATCCAACGCTTTTGCTAAACCTTTTCGAATCGCTTCGATTCTCAGACGTGTCGATTCGAGTGAACTCTCTTGAAAGTCAGATTCGACGATACTTGAAATCGTTTTTTTCGTCTTTCCTTCTTTCGTATCCATGTCAAAAGTCACCCTGACATTGGTACGATAACGCGTGATGTATCCATTTTCATAAGAGATAGGGGTAAACGTGGTCCCTTGGTAAAACACTTTGATCGTACTCGTCGCTTCTTCTTTAGAAACAACACGCCCTTTAAAACGGGTGTACACTAAACGGTTCATCTCGTCTTTAAGGAAGGGGGCATTTTCAGGTTCAGCTTTGTCAACTACTACCTTGATATATATTTTGTCCGTAAATACATTGTGGATCATCTGGGAAGAAGGTTTATACCCACATCCACCGACGAACCAAACTATACCGATTCCTATCAAAAGTTTTACCATGCTACCCATTATTTCCCTTTTTCCATCACTTAGACTGGTTTTACTGCCAAATTGACCAATTTATTTGGGACAACAACCTCTTTGATGATGATCATATTTTCGAGCCACTTCGAACCCGCTTCTTTCGCCATCGCTAAAATTTCACTCTCTGATGCAGACGGAGAAACTTCTATCTCCGTACGCTTCTTCCCGCCAATCATCACCACATAAAGAATACTCTCTTGTGTAAACACTTCGGGCTTCACTTCCAAAATAGAGGCTAAATTTTTTCGAGCAAATAACATTTCACTCAACTCCGTTGTCGCATGTGGGATGATAGGCTCCAGGAGATTAAGCATCACATAAAGCCCTTCCGTCCAAACCTCACCATCTTCTTGTTTATCCAGAGCATTCAATGCTTCCATGCAAGCAGCGATCAGTGTGTTAAATGCAAATGTCTTTTCATAGACATCGGTAGATTTTTGCAACGCTTCATACACTTTCATACGAGCGACTTTCGCCTCTTTACTCAAAGCAGCATGATCGATCTCAGGCAAGAAATCTTGTGTTACTTTCTCTTTTCGATCATAAAGCTTTTTGATAAACCTAAACGCTCCTTCTACCGCAGAATCATTCCACTCAAGCTCTTTGGCCGGTGGTGCTGCAAACAAGATAAAAAGCCTCGCAGTATCAGCACCGTACTTTTCGATAAGGGCATCAGGGTCAACCGTATTCCCTTTAGATTTACTCATCTTCGCCCCATCCATCAACACCATCCCTTGGGTTAAAAGATTTTCAAACGGCTCATCGATATCATGGTACCCAAGATCACGAAGCACTTTGGTAAAGAACCGCGCATAAAGCAAATGCAAGATCGCGTGTTCGATCCCTCCGATATATTGATCTACTCCTAACCAATAATTAGCCTCTGTTTTATCGATCCCCACACTTTGCCATTTTTTTGGATCTGTTGCATACCTGAACTGATACCAACTTGACTGCACAAATGTATCGAGGGTATCAGTCTCTCTTGTTGCCTCTTTCCCACACTTTGGACAATTGCAGTTTTTCCATGTAGGATGGTTTTCTAAAGGATTTCCTTCTCCTGTGATCTCCACATCTTCAGGTAAAGCAATAGGGAGGTTTTCTACTTTTTCAGGTACCAATCCACAATGATCGCAATGCACCAATGGAATCGGTGCGCCCCAGTAACGTTGACGGCTAATCCCCCAATTTCTCAGTTTGAAATTGGTTGTCCCTTGCCCAAAACCACTCTCTTCAAACATTGCAATGATCTTCGCTTTTGCCTGCATATTATTTAGCCCCGTAAACGCAGCGGAATCAACCAATTCACCTTCAAGGGTATAAGGCAATGCTTCGCCGCCACTGATTACTCTTTTCATAGGAAGATCGTATTTACTCGCGAACTCAAAGTCTCTTTCATCGTGTGCAGGAACAGCCATAACCGCACCCCCACCATACGATCCAAGAACAAAATTCGCCGTCCAAACAGGAACTTCTTCTCCTGTAAGTGGGTGAATCACAGAAATACCCAACGGATACCCCTCTTTATCAGATTGTGCCCTTTCACGCTCTGTCATGTTGGCGATGTGGGTGATTTTTTTCGCGATCGTCGGTTCAAGCTTATCATGCTCTACGAGATATTTTGTAATAGGATGTTCTGCTGCCAAAGCAGAATAAGTAACCCCATAGATCGTATCTGGACGCGTGGTAAATACGGTATAAGTATCAAACTTGCCATCTAGTTTTTCTTGGCTCTGTTTCGTAAGTTTAAATTCAAATGAGAGCCCTTGTGATTTACCAATCCAATTATGCTGCATCGTAAGGACTTGTGAAGGCCATTTCCCTTCAAGCAACTTCAAATCTTCAAGTAACTCATCGGCATATTTGATAATATCGAGGTAATACCCTGGCATCTCTTTAAGTGCCACTTCATTGTCGCAACGCCAACAACATCCCTCTTCCACTTGTTCATTTGCAAGTACTGTATGACACGACTCACACCAGTTGACTGTGGTTGATTCACGGTACAAAATCTTTGCTTCAAGCATCTTGATGATAAATTCTTGCTCCCACTTGGTATAGAGTGGATCACATGTCGCAAATTCGCGTGTTTGAGAAAATGAAAGCCCTAAGCTATTGAGTTCTTTTCGCATATAAGCGATGTTCGCATAGGTCCATTCTTTTGGATGTCTTCCATGTTGGATGGCTGCATTTTCCGCTGGCATTCCAAAAGCATCCCATCCAATAGGGTGCAATACATTGAAATTTTGTTTACGGTAATACCGTGCAAATGCATCGCCTATTGCATAATTTCGTACATGCCCCATGTGCAAACGACCACTAGGAAAAGGGAACATGCTTAAAATATATTTTTTCTTTCTCTCTAATCCCTCATCAGGTTCAAACGCATTTTCTTGCTTCCAAATTTGTTGCCATTTTGCTTCAATTTCACTTGGCTTATAACCCATTTTTTCTCACTTCATTACGGATAATTATTTAATGGAAAAGATTATATCTAAGTTGGAGTTAGAGATGCTTTGAGTGAATATCATTGCGCAAAATTAAGAACATTTAGAACTCTATAAAAAACTTTGTTTGACTAATTACCAATACACCAATAACCAATATACTACTTATTAGAAATTATACGAACCAAAAGTAAAATTCCACTACAATTATAGCAATAGATTCAAGGAGTCACTGTGTCTTTAGCGCTTGCAAGAAAATACCGTCCTGCCACTTTTAACGACCTCATCGGGCAGGAGTCTGTTTCTCAGACCCTTTCTCTTGCGCTTGAAGGAAAAAGACTCTCTCACGCCTATCTTTTCTCTGGGCTACGAGGAAGCGGTAAGACTTCTACCGCACGTATTTTTGCGAAAGCGCTTTTGTGCGAAAAAGGTGCCACCTCGCATCCTTGTGGTACATGTACCCACTGTGTCATGGCGAGCGAAAACAACCACATGGATATTATCGAGATGGATGCTGCTTCTAACCGTGGTATCGATGACATCAAAGATTTGATCGAACACACCAAATACAAACCAAGTTCTGCGCGCTTTAAGATCTTCATTATCGATGAAGTGCATATGTTGACACCCCAAGCTTTCAATGCTTTGCTGAAAACACTCGAAGAACCGCCTGATTTTGTGAAATTTATTTTAGCCACGACAGACCCCTTAAAATTGCCTGCAACGATCCTTTCACGTACGCAGCACTTTAGATTTAAAAAGATCCCTCAACATTTGGTTTTAAGCCATTTGGAACATATCTTAAACTTGGAAAATATAGAGTATGAAAAAGATGCCTTAGAGATCATCGCCCGTTCTGGAGCGGGAAGTTTAAGAGACTCGCTCACACTTTTGGACCAAGCGATCGTTTATTCTAAAAACTTCGTCGATGTCAATACTGTCACAGGGATGTTAGGCATCATCGAACCAAGTCATCTGGAAGCATTAGTGTCACACATTCTTGCAAAAGACACCAGCAAAATTTTGTCTTTTATCAAAATGGCTTCTGATTATGAAGCAGAGATGATCTTAGATGAAATGACCCTCTATTTAAAAGAGCTTCTCTTGCAAGGGAAAGGGAATATTCCGCCTATGGTGATAGAACGTTTTTTCAGAGTCATCGCAGAATCCAAAGGTTTACTGGCTTTGGGAAGCGATAGCGAATTTGTCCTTTCACTGGCACTATTTAAAATGGTCGAATCTTTAGAAGTCAAAGATATAGACACGATGATTCGTAGCTTAGAACAGGAACTTCAAGGCGTCAATGTTGGCAAAATTGCTTCAAGTGCTCCTACTGCAGAAGCGACACTTACTTCTGAAGTGATCACGATTACCGAAGAAGAAATTACCCAAACATCGGTAAAATCACAACCAACCACCCCTGAACAAGAAAAATGTGAAACAGCAGAAGCTCGAGATGCTTCGGAAGAAATACCAAGCTCAGCGACTGTCACCCCTGCAACACCTCAACCTACCATCGATCCATATCAAAAAACCTTTGATGCACTTCTAAAAAAAATTTACGATAGAGATTATGATCTTGGCGCTTGTTTTGAACGCAATATAGCGTTTGAAAGCTTTAAAGAACATCAACTTACATGGAGTTCTACAGCCGAAGGTGAAGATAAAAAAATGCTTATCACCCATTGGAATGTGATCAATATGTTTGTAAAAGATCTTTTTGGATTTGAAACCAAGATTATTAATCTTCCTAAAAAAAAAGTAACCACTGAGTTTCCTGACGCAGAAGAAGTATCTGCTGTTCACGATGATGCAGACAGTACTTCTATGATCGAAGATATCGAGATGAAAAGCTCCTGCATCGCACCCGAATCCGGAGATACGGAAGCAGCCAAAGAGAAAGACCCTTCAACGCTACTAGAAGAACCGATGATTAAGGAGGCTATCGCACTTTTTGATCCCAAAAAAGTCAGGATCAAACGCAATAGTTAGTGCATCCAAGCCTGCGTGACCACCTTAGGTTCATTCTCATAAATTTTGATCTTTTCTGCATTGATACAACGCCCTTTTTGATCAAGCTCAAACACAACCATTTGAAATATTGCCTTGCACTCCTCAGGAACACTATAGTGTCCTCCCATACCAGTTAGAAACCGTTTAAGCGGTACTTCGCTATCCATCCCTATAACCCCATCTATGCACCCACAAAGACCTACATCTGTTACATAACAACATCCATCTCTTACCTGCAAATCGTCTGTCGCAACATGTGTATGGGTGCCGAGGATTGCAGAAACATCTTCTTTGAGCATATGAAACAAAGCTTGCTTTTCAGAAGTGGCTTCAGCATGCATATCGATCACAATATGCTGAATACCTTCTGATTGAAGTAGTGCTACAACCTCTTTTATCTTAGTGAAAGGGTTATCTACCATTGGCATCGTATAATACCCCATAAGGTTCACTACCGCTATCTCTTTCTCTGCGATGGTCGTACGATAGACACCTTTTCCGGGAGTCTCTTTAGGATAATTCAGCGGTCGAATAAGCGGGTAGGTTTCAAATAGTGTAAGAATCTCTTTTTTGTCAAAACTATGGTTGCCACCACTCATCATATCGATCCCATACCCCAAAAGTTCGATACAGTTTTTTTCGGTCAAGCCAAAGCCATGGCTCGCATTTTCATAATTAGCGATAACAAAATCTAAAAAATGCTCTTGACGTAAACGTTTTAAATGACGCTTGATGATTTGGCGTCCCGGCTTCCCTACAACATCGCCAATGAATCCTATTTTCATCTACGAACCTTTTGAAAAGCTCTCAAAGTATTAGCGTGCTTTCCCTGAAAAAGGGAGCAATGCACTTGCCCAAGTCAATCCCCCTCCAAAAGTATCAAGCAACATCAAATCACCCGTTTGAAGTCTTCCAGACTCCCAAATATCATTAATCGCCATCGGGATAGAAGCTGCCGAAGTATTTCCATATTTTCCTACTGTCAATACTACCTGCTCCTCTTTCATATTGAGGGCATCTCCTACCGCTTTAATGATACGATAATTGGCTTGATGGGGTATAAAATGCGGGATATCATCCGAATGTATCTCATTTTTTTCTAAAATCTCTTTCACATCATTTGTCAATGTTTTTACTGCGAGTTTAAATGTCTCATTCCCTTTCATTTGGACAAACTGTAGCCCCTCGTCGATTACTTTTTGACTAGCAGGATGGATCGCTCCAGGAGCCGGAGTCACTAAAAAGTCCGCATAACTTCCATCTGCGCTTGCATGGATATCGACAAATCCTTCTTCTTTATTGGATGTAGCTGAAATGACTGCTGCACCTGCGCCATCCCCAAATAAGATACAAGTCGTTCTGTCAGTATAGTCAACAATAGAAGAAAATTTTTCCGCACCTACGACCAATACATTTTTTTTCATCCCTGATTCCACAAATGCTTTTGCGACAGTAAGTAGATATACAAACCCGCTACATGCTGCAGAGATATCAAATGCTTGGACATCACGGATCCCGATTTTATCCGAGATGATACATGCAGTGGAAGGCATATTGAAATAATCTGGCGTCACCGTAGCACATATCACAAGATCGATCTCTTCTTTGCTAAGTCCTGATCGTTCTATCGCTAGTTCACATGCTTTTGCAGCCATATCACTCGTATATTCATCTGCTGCTGCGATATGACGCTCTTTAATCCCTGTACGCTTTACGATCCATTCATCTGTGGTATCGACCATCTTCTCAAGATCTGCATTGGTTAAAATCTTTTCAGGGATATAGGCACCGATCGATCTAAAAGAAGCATAAATTGGTTTGTTTGGAGACATGATTATCCTTAAGCCGTAAATAAATTAGAATTCCTATTCTACCATAATTTTATAAGGGGAGCGTTCGAAAGAGGTGAAAGAGAATAAGGATTGGGAGAAAGTGAAACTATATCGCTACATTGGTAGTAGCGATCTAGCTATTCATTGTCAGAAAGGAGTTCCTCTGTAGTGGCATTTACATCCGATTCTATAAATCGAAGCGCCTGAAAAATCGCATTTTTAATCGCTTTTGCATTTGAACTTCCGTGACTAATAATCGCGCAACCATTGATCCCCAACAGAGGAGCCCCGCCATATTCTGCATAATCGACTTGTTTTTTCATGTTCGCAAACACTTTTCGCTTCATCATTAATGCTCCAATCTTTGCCGGCAATGATTTACGAATATGTTGTCTCATCAAACTAAAGATAGTCGACACAACACCTTCACTCGTTTTAAGCAAAATATTCCCTGTAAAACCATCACATACAACGACGTTAACGCTTCCATTAAAGATGTCTCTACCTTCTACATTTCCGATAAAACCGTCAAGATTTTTGAGTAATTTAAACGCTTCTTTGGTAAGTGCATTTCCTTTAGAATCTTCAGATCCATTGGATAAAAGACCTACTTTTGGAGAATTTATTTTCAAAATTTTTCTGGCGTAAGCTTCGCCCATCGCTCCAAATTCAAACAAATTTTTTGGTGTACAGTCGGTTACTGCCCCGACATCCAAAACCAATGTTTTTGTCTCGATCACACTTGGCATCAATGTTGCCAATGCAGGTTTTGAAATATTTTCCAAACGTCCTATACGCAACGTTGCTAATGTCATCGTCGCTCCACTATGCCCTGCAGAAACAACTCCAGCAGCCTCTTTTTCTCTTACGAGTTCTACTGCTTTATAGATCGATGACTCTTTGCGTTTCAATGCATCGGTAGCATGATCGCTCATCGATATGACATCGGAAGCTTCAACAATTTCAACTTTATCTGCATAATAAGGGGGAAGATAAGCGCGGATCTCTTCTGATTTTCCTACCAGTATAGGAACAAACTTTTCAACTTCAAGTGCTTGAACTACACCTTCTATAATGGGTTCTGGACCGAAGTCCCCACCCATTGCATCAATGGCGATCTTAACCATTAAACTTACGCTTTAGTCGTTTTGTATTCACCAGTAGTCATATTCATGTGGTGTGGCATTCTCCACGTTCCATCTGCATCTTTTACTGGCATTGGTAATGTCAATTTGTAATGTGTTCTTCTTTTTGCTGATCTTGTGTGACTCACACGTCTCTTAGGTACTGCCATGGTATTTCCTTTTTAATATTCTATTTCAAAATCTTCATCACTATTGTTGCACTTAGCACAATAGTTGTAGTTACTTTTAAATGCATTTAGCTCACTTTGTATAATATACAAAATGTCTATTTCCCCATCTAAAAACTCAATTATATCCAAATCATCTTTATCTTCAGATACGCTATCACTTAATTTTAACTCGAGTGGATTGTCAATATGAGAGACGAACATATCTCCGCATCTATCGCATGACAATTCCAATTCGCCGTGTAAACGTCCATCCAAAGAGACTCGATGAGACCCTGTTTTTTGCAAAGTGCCTTCTAAAACAATCCCTTCTTCACTTAGCTCAAAAGGGCTTGCCGTTGCACCTATTTTATGAAACTCTATCTTCACAGAAGAGACACAAATTAAGATTAGTAGATTTCTCTTTGCGCAAAGAAGAAATTGATCTCATTCACCGCATTTTCCACAGAATCACTTCCGTGTACCGCGTTGGCATCAATACTCTCTGCAAAATCGGCTCTGATTGTTCCAGGCTCTGCTTCAGCTGGGTTTGTTGCGCCCATAAGCTCTCTGTTTTTTGCCATAGCGTTGTCCCCTTCAAGTACCGTTACTACAACTGGTCCTGAGATCATAAAATCTACGAGATCCTTAAAGAAAGGTCTTTGTGCGTGGATCGCATAAAATGCTTCTGCATCAACACGTGAAAGTCTTGTTTTCTTTGTCGCAGCTATTCTCAGTCCTGCAGCTTCAAATCTTGCAAGAATTTGTCCTACAACATTTTTTGCCACTGCATCTGGTTTGATGATAGATAATGTTTGTTCCATTTGTTCATTCCTAAACGATTATTTACTTCAAGTAAATAGAAGTATTCGGCGGGGATTTTATCTAAAAGAGTGTTAAATATAGGTTAATGCATGAGGAAGAAGTATGCATAGGGGAAAACCCTATGCATGAAAAAAGAATAAATTAGTCTTGAACAACTGGTTCTTTACTTGAACGTTGCGCATCTGTAATGTCATCTCTGTGAGCTGGGCTAGCACCGATAGCGTCCCATGTGATACACCCTTCAGTAGGACATGCTGTAGCACATGCTGGCTCGTCATGGTGACCAACACACTCAACACATTTGTCAGCGTATACGTAGTAAATCTCTTCTCCCGTTGGGTTATCATCCTCGTCTACGATTGCTTCAACCGGACATTCATCAATACATGCCGCACAGTTAATACATGTGTCATTAATAACAACTGCCATTTTTTTTCCTTTATTTTAAGATACGAATAACTATAGCCAAAGATTTTTAAAAAAAACTTTAAAGCTTTTCATTTCTAATTATATTATCGATCATTTTTACTTTACGATACCCAAATATTTTTGGATTTCCGCTATACGCGGTGTTTGCTCCCAAGTAAAGTCACTGTCTTCTCTCCCAAAGTGCCCATATGCGGCTGTTTTTTTATAGATAGGTCTGAGTAAATTCAACTCTTCCATGATCCCTTTTGGCGTCAAATTAAAAAGTGCTTTGACACAGGCTGTGATTTTTGCATCCTCTACCACACCTGTTCCATGTGTATTCACGAAGATAGAGACTGGTTGCGCGACACCAATGGCATAAGATATCTGCAGTGTTGCTTTATCACACACACCAGCTGCCACAAGATTTTTTGCGACATAACGTGCTGCATAAGCTGCAGAACGGTCTACTTTGGTGGGATCTTTGCCAGAAAAAGCACCGCCTCCATGCGGACATGAACCACCATAGGTATCGACGATGATTTTTCTACCTGTCAATCCCGCATCGCCTTGAGGACCGCCGATTACAAATCGCCCTGTTGGATTGATATGATAAATGATATCATCAGAAAGTAATTCAGCAGGAATCACTGGTTTAATGACCTCTTCTAAAACTGCTTTTTGCACTTGCTCTAATGTGACTTCTGGATGATGCTGCGTAGAGACTACGATCGTATCAATCGCGACAGGCTTATCATCGACATATTTCACAGAAACTTGAGATTTTCCATCTGGACGCAAGAAAGGTACTGTCCCATTTTTACGTACTTCTGCTAATTTTGCTGTCAGCTTGTGCGCTAGCAAAATAGGCAGCGGCATCAACTCTTTCGTCTCATTGCACGCATATCCAAACATCAATCCCTGATCTCCTGCACCGATCTCGCCGGAGGCTTGATCTACACCTTGATTGATATCAGGACTCTGCTCTCCGACACCATTGAGTACCCCTGCTGATCTATAATCAAATCCATAACTCGCATCGGTATATCCGATTTCTCTTACAACTTCTCGTGCAATTTCTTGCATAGGAGCATACGTCGTTGTTTTTAATTCTCCTGCAATAACACAAAAACCATTGCTCAATAACGTCTCGCAAGCTACTCTAGCTTTTGGATCTCGTTCGATAATATAATCAAGAATCGCATCTGAGATCTGATCAGCCATTTTATCTGGATGACCTTCGGTTACCGATTCACTTGTAAAAATGTATTCGTTAGCCATTTTTTTCCTTTATTTATCTTTGTTCACTGTCACTGAACTTAATACAATCTTCGTAAAAAACTGTATCAAATTCAGCACGACCTCATCAGCCAATTTGCTTAGCCAGCTGTTCGGGTAAAAGGCCTAAAGACTCTTCAACTAATGCCGTATTTCCATGTGGGATAAAGTGATCTTTATATTCAAATGTGGTGACGGACACCTCTTGAATGCCCTTTTGGCTTAACCATTCTAAAATAGCTGAACCGACACCGCCTTGTGCTGCAGAATCAGAAAAAATATACCATTTTTTATACGTACCACTCAAGGTTGTCAACCTCTCTTCATCCAATGGTTTTACAAAACGAAGGTCTAAAATAGCTGGCGTTTGGGGGATCAATGCTGCGACTTTTTCTGCACGCCCCACTCCATTGCCATAGCCTATAAAAAGGATATCCTCTCCCTCTTGCAGGAGAACTGATTTCCCCAATTCAAAATCAGGAGCTTCTCTGTCCTGAGCTAAAAATGCGCCTCGAGGGTACCTAAACGCACAAGGGTGACGATACTCTTTTGCAAAAGTCATAGCCAATTTCATCGTGGTTTCGTTGTAGGGTGCAAAAAGTGTCATGTTTGGGATACTTCGTAAATAAGAGATATCAAAAGCCCCTTGATGCGTCTCACCATCCTCCCCGACAATGCCAGCTCTGTCTAACGCAAAAGCAACTCCCAGATCCATTAATGCGATATCATGGATCACCTGATCAAAGCCACGTTGCAAAAAAGTAGAGTAGATCGCACAAAAAGGTTTAAATCCTTCTTTCGCCAAAGGTCCCATAGATGTCACCGCATGCTGCTCCGCAATGGCAACATCCCAAAATCGTTTAGGGTATTTTTCCATCGCAGCATTCATCCCTGTCCCACTCGGCATCGCTGCTGTAACACCCACGACTTTTTCATCTGCCTCTGCCAAGGCGAGCAATGTTTCAGAGAAAATAGCGGTTGCCGCTTTGCCACCACTTGCTTTTTTGAGGGAAGCACCGGTTTTGAGATCAAATGGACTCACCCCATGCCAATGCTCTTTTGTCCCTTCAGCGATCTCATACCCTTTCCCTTTGGTAGTTTGGGCATGAATAATCACCGGTTTTCGCAAATTTTTTGCTACTTTCATCGTTTCAATGAGAGATTCGATATCATGTCCATCGACTGGCCCGATATACTCTATCCCCATCTCTTCAAACAAAATACCTGGCGTAATCAATTTAAAAGACTCTTCAAATCGTTTTGCCATATAGGTCGCTCCTTGCGGCAAATGTTCAAGTACTTTTTCGACCCTTGCTTTAAATTTTTGGTAGAAAGAACCTGCCATAGTCTGTGAAAGCAACTTACTGATCGCACCGATAGGTTTGGCGATACTCATCTCATTGTCATTGAGAATAATGACTACTGGATATTTGCGATCTCCCAATTCATTTAGCGCCTCATAAACCATCCCCGCTGACATACTCCCATCTCCGATAAAAGCTACAGGTATTCGATCTTCTCCTTTAAGTGCGATCGCCTTGGCTGCTCCAACCGCTAACGAAATAGACGTCGAGCTATGTCCAGCTATATAATAGTCATACGGCGATTCTTTTGGTTTGGTATATCCACTGATACCGCCAAATTGGCGCAGGGATTCAAAGCTTTCCCACCGATCGGTCAAAAGTTTATGCGCATAGGCTTGGTGACTCACATCAAAAATAAACGGATCTTGATTTACATCAAACACGCGATGCATTGCAACAATCAGATCGGTCGCTCCCATCGTTGAACTTAAATGTCCGCCGTTATTGCTTACTGTTGCTAAGATTTTTTGTCTAATCTCTTCAGCAATCTGGTTCAGTTCTTTGATGGATTTTGATTTTACATCGATCATATGTTATTTCCCTGCCAAAAAAGCATTGATAATCTTTTGACTGAAATCTATCTCTTTTTCACTGTAATTTAGATTTAAATCATTGGCTAATCTTATCAACTCTTTTTTTCCTACTTTGCTTTTTTGTATTTGCGTAAAATCTTTCAATCTAAAAGGTTTTACCTTGACTTGCTCTGCCTTGACTACTTCAACTTTTTTCAAGCAGTCACTTCTAAAAAATGTTTGAAAAATACATCATTTTGTTTCGCTGTACCGATGGTGATACGTATCGCATTCATCCCATAGGAAGCCAAATTACGGATAATCACACCACGTTTTAATAACGCATCTGCAACAAACGAAGAATCGACCTTTTCATCAAACAAATAAGTAATAAAGTTCGTGTAGCTTTCGATATACTTTATCCCTTGTTCTTGGGCAAATGTTTCGTATCGTTTGATTTGCTCTTGATGTAATGTGATCGACTCTTGAACGAAACCATCATCCTTGCATGCTTCTATTGCTGCAGCCAAGGAAAGTGTAGAGATATTAAACGGCGGTCTCATCTTGTGCAGTGCTTCGATTAACTCCGGCTGCGCGATACCATATCCTACGCGCATTCCACCCAAGCCGTATGCTTTAGAAAAAGTACCCAAATAAATCACATTTTCAAAACCTATAAGATCTTTAGGTGTGATGGCATATGCTTGATCTTTCGCGGAAGCATACTCCATATACGCACCATCGACGACGACCAATGTCTCTTGATCAACCGCCTGAATAATCTTCATTACCTCATCCTTGCTTGTGGCATCCCCAGTTGGGTTATTTGGGGTACAAAGATAAATGATCTTAGGCTTGTGTATCTGATAGGCTTCCATAAACTCATCCGATTTGTGAGCATAACTTGCAGTACGTATAATCTTTGCACCCATCTGTTTGGCATAAATTTCATACATCGCAAATGTTACTGCGGACATCAACACTGAGCTTGTATCATCCAGTAATGCGCGAGACACAAACTCTAAAACCTGATCAGATCCGGCTCCAATAATAAGATTTTCATCTTTCACACCATACTTTTCGCTCAAAGCTGCTTTGAGCTCAAACATACTATCGTCTGGATAAAGGTGTGCTTTAGTGGCATTGCCTCTAATCACCTCTGCCACCGCGGGATTGGTCCCTATGGGGTTTTCATTCGAAGCCAACTTCACTACGTCAGAAGGTGCGATCCCAAACTGACGCACCACAAGTTCTATCGGTTTTCCCGCTTCATAAATTTGGATGTTGTCTAATACTTTATTGAATTTCATGACTTTTTTTCTCCGTAAGCCCTAGTTAAATATCTTTAATTTCTTTAACGTATGAGCCCAAAATTTTGATTTCATTTTTATGTTTTTCTAAGATGGGTTTAATTTGTGCATCCTCTTTGTGCCCATTAAACTCGATAAAAAAGATCGATTCACCGCCAACGATATGCGATTTGATCTTAGTCAGATTCACCTTGGCTTTCTCAAAATCATTTAAGAAATTCACCAAAGCCCCTGGTTGATCCAAAAGACGTACCAAAAGCGATGTTTTATCCTCTCCAGAAGGGGCATTTTCAAAATCTGAAATGATGAAAAAACGTGTTTTATTGTTTGTATCGTCTTCGACGTTGTTAAAACGTATTGGCAAATTATTGATTTTTGCCGCTACTGCTGGACAAAGCGCTGCAGCTGTTTCATCCTTCATGGCCAGTTTCGCTGCTCTGGCTGTCGATTCAACAGGGATGAGTTCCACATCATCCAAGCCAAGGTCTTGTAAAAAATTTCGGCACTGTCCAAATGCAATGTCTTTAGAATAGATTTTTGTAATCTTCGCGATATTTTCATTCACAGTGGCAAAAGCCAAATGGACATCAATCAATACCTCTGCAATGATCTTCAAGTCATACCCGTCCAGACAATTAATCGTATCTGTGACGATCCCATTGCTTGAATTTTCTATAGGGATTACACCAAATTTTGCAGTTCCTTTTTTGACTTCACGGAAAACACCTTCTATCGATCCTATAGGCAAATAAGCACTCATCGCGCCAAATTTACTCTCTGCAGCTTGATGGGTAAAACTCGCCTCTGGTCCCAAATAAGCGATCGCTTCGGGTAATTCTAGATTTCTTGCTACTGCAAACATCTCCAAAAAAAGTGCTTCGATCGCTTCGTCGGTTAATTTCCCTTTATTGTTTTGTTTCAAACGACTCAAGATAGCTTGTTCTCTCTCTGGACGATAGATCGGGGCTCCGGTCGTATTTTTTACTTCGCCTACTTGATGCACTAACTCCATGCGTTCATTATAAAGTTCCAATAACATATCATCAATCTTGTCTATCTTCACCCTCAATTCATCTAGCGTCATCATACCGTTTACCTTTTGTGTTTACTCTTGCAAATATGCTTCTTCTAACCGTATCTGATCTTCAAATGTCTCTCGCTGACGTATCAATCTATCTTTACCACCCTCCAGTGCCACTTCAGCTGCCTTGGGGCGGGTATTATAATTGCTTGCCATCGTAAATCCATACGCACCTGCAGAATGGATCACGATAAGGTCATTGTGTTCAAGCGGAGGAAGCGGTACCGATTTGCCAAAAAAATCACCGCTTTCGCACACTGGACCGACGACATCGGCTGGCGTTTTGTCTCCCTCTTTCATCACTGCTTCTATCTTGTGATAGGCATTATAAAGACTTGGTCGAATCAGGTCATTCATTGCGCCATCAACGATCACAAAACGTTTACCGTCATTGATTTTTTCATAAAGCACTTTCGTAAAAAAAGCGCCCGCATTCGCCACCATATAACGGCCTGGTTCACAAAGCAACGTCACATCAAGCCCTTTGGTCGCTTCAAAGATAGCTTGAGTATATACTTCTGCCGGTATTGTCACCTCGTCATTATAAGTCACCCCGATACCGCCACCAACATCAAA
>JBEARN010000021.1:0-16157 GCA_041163165.1 Pseudomonadota bacterium | reverse complement strand
TTTCTGTTATTTGATAGTTAGAATCAAGCGCCATCATAGGCTCTTGGATAATTTTATTTGATCCAAGTTCCAATGCAGTTAGTTTGTTTCCATAAGAACATCCGGTATCAATACCATAAAAATTTGCACCACAGACAACCTCTTCAAATACGCAGTGACCAAATATATTGATGACATCATTATGGGGATAGTGCACCCCTTTTTCATAACGACTCAAAAGAAATTCATTGTAATATGTGTTGTCATCTTTGTGTTGATAAAATGGTAGTCCAAACCCATGTGTAATAAAATAATTTTCTACCTCAATGTAGGTAGGAAGGGTTGAAAGCCAATCTAGATGTTTTAACATCGTTTCACGATCATTCAGATAGCCATCGTAAGTTTGGATACCACCATACCTATAGTCACTGCTCCATGGGCTATGAATGTTTTTATCTATGGCATCTTGCAAATATGTCTCCATAAGGTGCTCATGATTGCCTTTGACGCATTCGTAATTGTTTTCTATCACATATTCAATCACTTCTTTGGAGAAATTTCCCTTGTCACACAAATCACCAACAAAAATAATCCTCGAATCCAAAGGAAGCTTTTCTATGAGTTTTTTCATAGTATGGAAACATCCATGAACATCACCGATGACGAAGGTACTCGTTTTATTTTTTTGTTCCATGCAAATATAGTAATTTATTTTGAAATATATTCATAGATTTCTAATGTCTGTTGATGTCATTTTTGGAAAAATATGATGAGAGAACACAAACCCTCTATGAAATATCTTCACCAAAGTATAAAATATAAATAAATTTACATTAGGCTGCAAATGCAAAATAATATTGACAAACATTACTACTCCGCGATTTGGGTTGCGCTTTTCTCATTTACCATTGGATTTGCACTAAAGATATTTCTCGCTTCGATCATAGAAAAGGAAACCTTAGCCCTTTACTATACGGCAATCGATATTTTTTCATTTTCACTGCTGGTGCTTATCGGATTTCGATCTTCGATGGTGGTAAGTTACAGCAAGTTAAAAGAAGATGTTGGAATTGTAAATATCTTTCGTTATTTTATTTTGCTTGCGATACTTATTTCATGGGCTTTTGTCATTCCCTATGTGAAACACAGTCTGAATGTCGAGATCGATTACTGGTATTTGGTAGCGACTATTTTTTCGATGTCTCTTTACCTTTATTTGAGCAATCAACTTGCAATGTATCGTCTTTATACACTGATGAATCGTAGCAGTTTTTTTGAGCCTCTACTTTCTATTTTTTGGTTTTCTATGGCTTTTTATCTGTCTGAGGTAAATGGGATACAGGCACTTTTTATTATGAGTACAATGGCATCTTTTTCATTATCGGTCTATCTTTACGTCGAAAAATCTAAGACAAGCAAAGAGGCGACACTTAAAAGAGTCATCGTAGATTCTGAAATGCGTGAGTTTATCAAAAAATCTCTCATATCAACACTAGAGTTTAGTTCAGGTATGTTACTCATATATCTCTCCGTTTTCTTTTTTAATCATTACTATTCGCTGGATGAATTAGGTGACTTCCAAGTAGTGACTAAACCTATATTATTGGGAATGATAATGCTTTTTGTTTTCCCAGTGTTTCGATTTTTGTTGCCTGAACTGAGTAAGTTATTTTATGAAAAAAATAAAGTTGAGATCCTAAAAATCAAAAAATGGTTTTATCGATTCAGTTTTATAGTAAGCTTCTGTTTTGTGACTATTTTTTATTTCTTTGGAGCAAACTTAATTCATTTTATCTTTCCTGCCGTCTATGTCAACGCCTATCTATATTTGAGTCATTTAAGTTTTTTCTTTATTTTTATCATGCTCAATGCATACCAAGTCGCATTCATAAAAGCATCTGGAGCATTCGGATATGCCTTGTTTATACGTCTAAGTGGGTTAGGCTTTTTTGTACTCTTTTTTTATATCACGCGTTATTTTTCAGAAAGCTCCATCGCTGTTGTTTTTGGGTTGGCGATGGCGTATCTGGGCATGTTTATCTTTTCATGGGTGATTGAAAGAGGCATCTACGCAAGACTGTGACAGAAGGTATCCCTTTTTGATTTTATACCAACAGACAAAATATAACTATGAGTTTACAACGATTTGTTATAGGATAAAAGATATTTTAATTGAGGAGTTCTAAATGACAAGCAAATTAATCATTATTGTTTCAATATTGACACTATACTCTTATGGTTCGCAAACGGGAGCATTAAATCCTGCAAACGAGGCAAGCAATTATCCTGCTTGGAATCCTTCCATTACGAAAAAAATTTCTGGTAAAACATGTGAAAATGGTAACTGCATCTCTGGTTCGAAGTGTTTTACAAAAGATGGACCATTTTTAAAATGCATCACTAAAATGAAAAAGAAGATTAAAAAACACTGCAATGATTTATAGCCAATGAAAGGAACGAGCATGAAGAATGGTTCTAAAATCGCTATTGTAGGCGGTGGTGTTTCTGGCGTTACTGCGGCACTCTACTTATCAAAATATGGAATAGATGTGACTCTTTTTGAAAAGAAAAGCTCTTTGGTTGATGGTCCACCTTGGTGTCACCTTCATGCCGGAGGCAATTTGTATCGTGAAATCTCTGACGAACAGTGCGCACACCTTTTAGAACAATCGATCGAGTTTATCAAGTTTTATCCATTTGTAGTAGATTATCGCCCTACGGTCATTGCGTTGCCCGTTACGGATCCCGGAACGCCACAAGCCCTTCTTCCTCGTCTTCGATACCTTAAGAATTTATACAATCTCTTAATCCAAGAGGATGACTCCAATAGTGTATTGGGATTACCCAGCGATTATTTTAATCTCTACACACGAGAAGAGATGGAGAGGCTTCGAGAACAAGAGAGCGTTGCATTTCCTCAAACGCAAGATCAATGGATGATACCTGTTGCAAAACACTTGAATTTAGACACAGTCCAATACCCGCTCATTATGGTTCAAGAGTATGGACTCAATATGTTTCGTTTATCTAGTGCTGCGCATACGCTTATTGAAAATTCTGACTATATTGATTTGCGATTAAAGAGTACTATTGAAACGATAGCGCGTATTGATGAGCAATGGGATATCACTTTTTTGAATGAATCAAATGAGATCAAAACAGAACGATTTGATTATCTGATCAATGCTTCAGGGTTTGAAACTGGAAAGATTGATGATATGATCGGCGTCAAAACCAAACGAATGGTTGAGTTTAAAGCTTCCTATATTAGCTCATGGACTGACGAGGCAAAGAGTGTTTTTCCTGAAGTCATTTTTCATGGAATAAGAAGCACACCGCAGGGAATGGGACAACTTACACCCTATCCTGGAGGCTACTTCCAGCTTCATGGCATGAGCGAAGAGATCACACTTTATAAGAACGGTTTGGTTTCAAGTTCAGACAATAGTTCTCAGCCTGAACTTGATAAATCATTTTTGGAAAAAATAACCAAAGGTTGGGATCAAAAAGAAATTGAGGTTAGAACCCATAAAGCGATTGAGCATATTTCTAAGTTTATTCCATCATTCAAAAGTGCAACAATCGGTTCAAAACCTCTTTTTGGAGCGCAACAAATTCCTGGGAAAGATGCCTCTTTAAGAGTGGCTGAAGTCTCATTTCCGCAAAAAGGATATGCACGTTGTGAAATCATTAAAGTTTCATCTTCTATTCAAATGGCAAAAACAATACTCAATCATCTTAAAGTAAACAAATTTGTAGGAACACTAACCATACACGATTTCCTCGATCAGAAAGTAGCTTCTTTAGATGAAGAAAAATTAGATGCAGACGCCAAAGATATAGCGAAATCAAGAAAATACCCTGCATCACTTGCAAAAAGAAATGTAGTCAACCTGACAAAATACGATAGTGTGAATAGCTGTCAAGAAGATAAAAGGTATTCTAACCGAGTAGAAATTTTATCTTGATGTTTATGATGAGAAGCGTAGGCTAAGGACTTAAAAGATTTTAAATTAGTGATTTAAAAATATATTTCTGAACGCTTTCGCTCCATCTTTGCTCGAATCAACATAATCGGTAATATCGTGAAATAAAAATCTTAATTTACTTTGTTCTATCGTCTCCATCTCTTTGACTTTGTTGATATTGACAAGATAAGATCTATGCACCCGAATAAAATCATAAGGTTTTAAAAGTGTTTCAAGGTCTGAAATTTTTTCGGCATAATAGGAAAAACCTTTGACCGAACGCAAGATCACTTCACTTAAATCAGCCTGTACATAATAGATCTCTTCAGGCTTGAGAAGATGATAGTTTTCACCACTTTTACTCATAAGCCTAAAAGGTTTATCACTCTTTTTCTCTAGATGGACTCGATGCAGTGTCTCTTTTAGCTGATCGATACTGTATGGTTTTACAAGATAACCCACCGCTCCTATGTCATAAGCTTTAAGGGCATGATTATCGTAAGCTGTCTGGAAAATGATCGCCAGCTCTTTTTGAATATAACGTAGCTCATACCCTAACTCTAATCCATTGATTTCGGGCATATTGATATCAAGAAATGCCACATCATAATGAGAACTTTTGGTATGTTCAATGGCTTCTTTGGGAGAGTCTGTAGAGGTAATGTCTGTGTAGCCCAAGGTATTGAGCATGCGTGTCAATCTTTGAATCGCAAGTGATTCGTCATCTACAATGAGTATTTTCATAACATTCTCCTAAATGAAGTACAAAAGTAGGTCGCTTTGTTTCGGTAATTTCCAAAGAGCCTTTGCAGAGTATAGCAAGTCGTTCATTTAGATTACTCAAACCTATCGCAAAATCTTTAGTATCCATTGATTTTCCATTATTGTGAATGATAATAGTTTGATTTTTACTGTCTATATTAAAATGAATTTCTAGCATCTCTTTAGGTCGCATTCCGTGTTTAATGGCATTTTCAACGATAAGCTGCAAAGAGAATTTTGGCAACCAAAATGTGTCTTCAATCTCATCGATAAAAAGCTTGATCCTATTTTCGAAGCGAATATTCTCTAGTGCTACATAATCGTTAATGTTTCGTACCTCCTCTTCGATGCTAATAAGCGCTTTTTCATCCATCGTATTGCGAAGAAAAGTAGAAATTTTCAAGATGGCTGACTCTGCCTTGTCTGGATCAGCGTGCACTAATTCAGCGACTGAATTAAGCGTATTGAAGAGAAAATGGGAATTGAGTTGCGTTTCAAGGGAGCCTAGTCTGCTCTGAAGATAATAGTTGTCTACCTCTTCTTTTTTATTTCTCATTTTGACAAAACGATAAAGAATCGCACCAACGATATAGGTTAACAAACCAATCACCGTGGCACTAATCAACCGATCGGTATTAAAATATGCAATCAGTTTTAGATGAAACTCTTTAGCGACTAAAATGGTTAAAATGGTTCCGAAAAACCCTGAAGAAAATGAGAACAGAATGGCTAAAGGCAACCATAAATACTTAGAAACTTTTGGAAGTATCTTTTGGTTCATGATTGTGATAAATATGAGTGAAAAGAGTGTGATGTTAAAACCGAGTAATGCGCCGAAGAGTAAACCATCGATCAGTTGATACGTGAGGATGAGATATCCTAGCAAAGAGAGCAGTGATGCAAAAAGTACACCGGTAAAAAGTATATAAAGCCAATCTGATGGCTTTATCTTGAGCTCTATATCATACACCAAGTATCCTTATTAGATTTTTTACGCCCATTGTGACGCCAGGCCACCCTTGACCAGGATAGACACTGTCCCCTACTTGATATAAGCCTTCAATAGGTGTATCGTTCGCAGGAAGTTTTGGTAAAAAATTCTTCATTGTCATCGCATTCCCGCCAAGTTGCTTACGATTAATGTATCGCTGAAATGTTTTTGGCGTAGCAGCAAATGCATCTACTATCTCTTCTGAACGAATGTCAAGTATATCACAGATAGACTTTATGAGCTGGTTCTTAAGCATCTCTTTTTGCTCCTTATAACGCTCTTTATCTTCCCAATCTCTATAGTCTGTATGGATCGAAGCGGTGATGCTATAGTGTCCTTGCGGTGCCATCGATAGATCATCTTGAGTCGAAAATGATACAAAAAGTGCATTGGAGATCGTAAAAGGGTATTGTTCTTTCTGAATAAGTTGGTAGTGATGTTCAAAGTGTTGATCACTCTTAATGGTCATATAGACCATAAATGAACTTTGATGGTTGTCAAGTTTTTCATATTTTGCATAATATGATTGTATTTTCTTGTCTTCAAAAAGTTTTTGACTATCATAGATCGTGGTGTTTAGAATGACATTTTTAGCTTTGTAGCGTTTATTTTTTGTATGCAAAATGTAAAAACCATTCTCTTTTTCTATCTTTTGAATCGCAGTCGACCTCTCAATGTGTTCCATACCATCTGTCAGCTGATCAAATAAGTGACTAAATCCACCGTCAACCGTATAGGTTTTGTTAAAAGTATACCCCAATGCTAGAGCAGCAGTTAAAAAATTGATTTCCTTCAATGAAGCTTGTGCAACGATCAATACTTGTGCTTCTAAAAAAGCTGTATACTCTTCGCTCAAAACTCCGTAGAATTTTTCTATAAAGGTATGCGCGTTCATATGCAAATATTTTCTAAACTTCAAAAATAGAGGAAAGTAGCTCAACATAGAAATGAACTTTTTGAACTTAGAGCTATTTGAATAGGTGTAGCCCTCTATTTGATAAAATGACGCGTTAATTTCGTAGAGTAACTTCCAAAATTTTTTATGTGTATGATGTGGATAATTTTTTTCAAGTGCTATTAAAAACTGCTCCAGATCATGATATCTAGGTGTGACTTTTTTTTCATGAATCACGACAATCGCTGGATCTGTAGGGGTTAGGCTTGGAGTAAAATTCATTGCATCAAACATCTCTTTAACTGGATGCCCCTCTTGGTATCCTACAAAGGTTGTAGCCCCAGTGTTGTATTTAAATCCATGATGTGAAAATGTAGAACTGCATCCTCCCAGATAGGGCTCTTTTTCAAACAATACAGTCTTAAAGCCTCTCTTGTCTAGATAAGCAGCTATGGTGCTTCCTCCGATTCCGGAACCTACTACAGCATAATCATTCATGCGCTCTTTTTCATATCCTTACAGATATCCTTTCGCCATTTAATTTTAAATATTTTATTTTCAAAATGCCCAAATTAGTAGTTCAATTTTGTCATTTAATTTTTTGTTTTACCAATAAGCTGTGCATCAACGAATCAACATAATCGATCTATTAATAGCCGTATCAAAATATTATAATTCAGAAAAAAGGATCAAACATGTCAAATTATGATGCACTCTTTGAAGATGAAGATGATATTATCTTCGGTACACCACAGAAAAGATTTTGGGATATCTTTAAACAGATAGAAGAGGACAAAAGAGAAAAAGTGTTTGATAACATTGTTGCGAAAACAGCTGCTATGGAGCTTATGCTTATTGAGAAATTTGGTGCCGAAAATCTAGAAAATGTGATCAAATCTTATTTGAGTGAAAACGAAGAAGAGATGACCGAACAGAAAAAAAGTCTTTACTTGGAGTATGGAAGCAAACTGATCTACACCTTTACCTCTTAGGGAGCTCTATATACGACATCGTTGTCGTATATTTCCCTTTTCCCATAAAAAGCATTGGCTTTTCACTTTGCCTTTCATTCACATCAATTTTTGTTACATCTGCGACAAATATTGTGTGATCTCCATTTTGATACGTATCACACACAATGCATTCATAGATAAAATCTGCATCCTTGAGCAAGATATTATCATGCGCATTGATATCAAAAACCTCTAAGGCGGTTAACGCAAGTTTATCCTCTTTATCTCCGTGCACTTTCCCAGTGATATCGACTTTTTCTGCAAATTCAAATGGAAGAAAATTTAAATTGAATGAACCATGCTTCTCCAGCAAATGATGGGTGTAATTTTCTTCCCTTACTGCTACAGCATACCTAAAAGGATTTTTAGAAATGGGCATATGCCATGAAACTGGCATCACATTATTTTGACATGATAGAAGGGCTGTAACTCTTGGTTGAGAATGATTACTTTCTTCGAGTGTGTTATAACTTTTAAACATGATCCAATCCCTTAATTATTGTTGAGCGACATAGATCAGCTTAGATGTGTCAAACCCTAGCTCTTCTGCTTTTTGAGTCAGTTTCTTCATGATCTTTTGATCAAGATGCGGTTTTCTTGCCAAGATCCAAAAATAGGAGTAGTCAGGTCCACTGATCATCGTATAATTCTCATAGTCTGTATCTATCACAATGTAGGATCCATAAAATGGACCGAAAAATGAAACTTTTAAATAGGCCGTTTTAGGATCTTCTACAAAGTAAGCTTTCCCTTCAGCCTCATGCCACTCATCATCTTCTGTATGAAAGCCACGATTGATCACTTTCACTCCACCATCTTCACGCATACTGTAGGTTGCCGATATCTTTTCAAGACCTCGTTCAAATGAGTGATCCAATCGAGCGATTTCGTACCATTTCCCAAGATATCTAGAGAGTTCAAAATTACCTTGAGGGATGACATTTTTTGGTATATCCGTACAGCCACTGATGAGAAAGACCGATGCAAATATCAATACCTTATACCATTTTCTCTGTTTCATTTTCCGCTCCTTATGTCTGACCTCAATGCAAGCTTTTTCGGATAGGGATCAAGAAACTTTTGATCGAGTAGATAGGTCATATTGTACTCTTTGGCTAGCATACCAATGGTGCTCAATGGTGTTATCAAAGGGATAATTTTATCATGATAATCTCGTATCTGTTCGTGAAGCGTATTTTTTTCTACTTCATTGATATCTTTTTTCAAAAAACCTGCCATATGCTCCAACACATTGCGTGTTTTACCTATAGAGCTTTTGATGGCTATTGTTTTTTTAAAAAGTGTTTCATAGGATTCAAATAGTGCTTCAAAATTACTTTTCTCATGATTACCAACAATCTTTCCTAGTTCTCTATATTTTGAATCATTTTTCGACTGCAACATAAACTTGTAGCTCTGGTGGTAGGCTATGAGCTCTTTTATGCCAGGGTTGCTTTTTTTAAATTTCTCAAAATCATCATAAGCAAAGAGTTGCATAATGAAGTTTTCTCTCAACCAAGGATCTTGCAAGCGTCCTTCCTCCTCTATGGGGAGTAAAGGAAATGACTCTTTGCATAGTTTCGCAAAAAGACCATCACCTTTGGTTTCACTATAGCCGTTTGTTCTATAGAGTATTGCGCTCCCAAGACCACAGCTTGGCGATTTGGATTTTAAGATGATGCCACTTAAGGGTTGCGCACTGATTTTATGAAGTTCTTGAATGGAAAATTTCTCAAGTTCATCTGTCACATTTTGGTGGGTTTTATTGTTTTCCACAAAGATACCATCGGGATGATTTACCAGTCGGATCGAATCACGCGGCGTTCCAAATGCAAGATGTTCTGGACAAAATGAGATATAGTCTGCGTACTCACTAAGCATCTCATTAACAAACGTATCACTTTTGTGCCCACCATTATGGCGAATACTTTCACCCAGCAAACAGCCAGATACTGCAATTTTCATTTTATATATTCTCCCTCAAATTCGAAAATAGTTATAAACCACATATAAATATATTGTATTTATGCTATTTATTTTTTCATTCAAATGCGACTCACTTACTTTCCAGCAAATCTTCAATCTTCATTTGAATGGATTCAGGTTTAGTAGAAGAACCAAATCTCTCTACCACTTTTCCATCTCTGTCCACCAAGAATTTCGTAAAGTTCCATTTAATCGCTTCGGTTCCAAGTATGCCCGGTTGTTTCGATTTTAAATAGTTGTAGAGAGGATGGGCTGACTCTCCGTTGACATCTATCTTTGAAAACATGGGAAACGTGACACCAAAATTGACACGACAAAAGTTCAGTATCTCATATTCAGAAGAGGGTTCTTGGTTTGCAAACTGGTTGCAAGGAAACCCTAATATAACGAATCCTCTATCCTTGTATTTTCTATAAAGTGCTTCAAGTCCTTCATATTGAGAAGTATACCCGCATTTACTCGCAACATTGACGATCAAAAGGACTTTGTTTTTATAGCTCTCTAGCGTCGTCTCTTCTCCCAATATCGTCTTCACTTTAAAGTCGTAAATATTTTTCATAGATTCATCCTTAGCATGCAATGAAAATCCCATTGCCATGAGTAGTATCATTAGTTTTTTGAACATCTATACTCCTTCGCATCACTGTTTAGGTGAGTCCTTGATGATCGTAATCACAAGTTCTCCCACTTCAAATCCAAATTTTTTCATCTTAGAGTGATTAAGTATCACGCCATCTTCTTGTAAATGGAGCCAATCTTTTACGCTGATATCGATTATTGATCCTTTATACGGAACACGCATCACATAGTCTATCATAACGGTATTTCCTTTGGCAACCATCTTGGCTTCACCCACGATATCACCTGCTGTACCGATAAATCGTTTGTTTCCTTTAGGTTTAAGAGTCCATACACGTGACTGAATTTCTCCATCACTGTAGGTAAACTTCTCATCCAAAGTACCTACACCCTCATTGTCCCAGCTTCCTAAAAGTTCTCCTTTAAAAGTACGAATGATTTTTCCATCCCTATTTTTCACCAAACCATATGCTCTTAGCGGACCATTAAAATACTCTTCCGGAATAAAGTTAGGAGTAGTGCCTTCAAAATCTTCTATCTGCATAGAAGCACACCCTGTTGTGAGTAGACTGCAAAATCCTAGTGTTAAAATTTTTTTGAGTCTCATGCAACCAATCCTCTGTTTAAGCCTATATTCTGATCACGTGTAAAGGCGACTTGGACAAGGTTAATGTTACGTGTAGAAAAGGCAGCCTCACAGTAGCTAAGATACATCCTCCACATTCGGATAAAATAGTCATCAAATCCAAGATTCTTCACGTGATCTATCTTCTCGAGAAAGGCTTCATGCCACAAACGCAGTGTTTTGGCATAATCTTCAGTAAACTCTTCCATATGCAACAGATTGAGTCTTGTATGTTTAGAGGTAGTATCTAGCATCTTTCCTACGCTTGGAAGGTGCCCTCCTGGAAATATATATTTCTGGATAAAATCAGTTCCTTTTGCATACGCCTTGTAGCGTTGATCTGGCATCGTTATCACTTGCATCACCAGCACGCCTGATGGCTTAAGAAGAGATTCGCACTTTTTGAAAAATATATCAAAATACTCTTTCCCTACCGCTTCGAACATCTCGACCGCGATGATAGCATCAAATGTCCCTTCAAGATCTCTATAGTCTTTTAACAATATCTCTATCTCTTTCTCAACTTCTTCTTCTTTAAATCTCGCTTCACAGAGTGCTTTCTGCTCTTTGCTCAATGTGACTGTCGTGACATCACAGCCTCTCTCTTTTGCAAGATGTATTGCCATCGCTCCCCATCCTGAACCTATCTCTAAAACTTTTGCTCCTGGTTTCACCCGTAGTTTGTCTGCCAAAAGCGAAATTTTCCTTTTTTGAGCACTGTAAAGACTCTCATCAGGATTCTCAAAAACAGCGCTAGAGTACATCATGGTATCGTCAAGCATCAACCCAAAAAAATCATTGGAAAGATCATAGTGCTCGGAAATATTTTTTTGAGACTGGGTTTTAGAATTTTTTCTCATCCAGTGCTTGATCTTGTTTGCTTGAGGAAAAAGATTGATAAAACGTATTTTCGACTTATCTTCACTTTTAATACAGAGTTTTTTTGAATTGATCAATCCCAGAGTGATCAGTGCCGTCATATCGTCGCTGTAAAAATCGCCATCCATGTAGCTTTCTGCAAACCCTATATCTCCATATAAAGAGACCCTTTTAAAGAATCTGCTATGATGAATGACTAAATTTGTTTTTGGCATTTCACCATTTCCATAGATTTTTTTAGTGCCATCACTGTAAGTTACTTCTAGGGTTCCTTCTTCTATGCGTTTAAGATACTTATCCCCTAAAATATTCCAAAAACCTTTCATTTTAATATCTCCTTATTTGATCTAATGGTGTTGGCGAATACCATCTAAGTTTTTTTTGCCAAAGTTTAAATGTTTGCCAAAGCGTTCTAGTGACCACCCACAGTGTGATGAATGAATGTTTCATAAACAGAGTCCATACGCTTTTAGCCCTAAAGGATTTTAATCTACCTCGAAATGCAGCTGTCAAGGTTTTTTCGCCCTCTTGCACAAGGTCGACGTTAAGTGCAATCTCCTCTTTTTTGTAGTTTAGGTGAAAAAGATACTCTCCGTTTGTTTCTAAAAAAGGAGATACATACATCTCTTTTTCGATCTTTCCTTTAAAGGAATTGAAACCATCCGAACTCAACTTTACTGGATAGACTACTCTGCCTCCGTTATAGTTATGGACTTCGGCGAACAAAAAAGTAGGTTTACCGTTTTCAAAAAGGATTAGAAGACTGATAGGGTTAAAAACAAAGTTTGAGACTCTAGGGAGCGTCATAAATCGCATTTTTTCAGTCGAAGCCACATTGAATTTATCGAGCAACTCATGCACGTTTTTCAAAAAATCTACATTGTTTCCAAAGTGATCTTTACTCCTAAAAGAGAAAAGATTAAATCCCTCTAGTGAGAAAAGAGGATTTTTTAGCGTATTTAAAATGCTTAAATCGATATCTAAAAGATAAAATGGGTATCTAAAGACATGCTCCTTTGGTCTATATCTTTTATGATAGACTTCTCCTTCGTAAAAAGCATGACTCACAATGCACATCCAAAAGATTGCGCAATACTGTTTGCACTCCACAACCCATCTTCATGAAATCCATATCGCCAGTATGCACCGGCATAGTAGGTATTGTTTTTCCCACTGATCTCATCTCTTCGGCTTTGCATCGCAATCGCATCCGAATCAAACTGAGGATGCGCATAGGATATCGTTTCTATCACTTTTCCGAGTGCTTTGGTCTCATTGAGTGAAACAAAATACTCTTTCTCTGTTTTCAAATTTTGAAGTCTGTTGATCCAGTAGGAGAGTGTGACGGCATCTTTTTTACCACCAGTTTTATAATTCCAAGCCGAATAGATTTGACGGTCAGGGAAGAGTGCAGAGGTGTCATTGTGGAGTACTGCATCATTCTCTTTGTATTGGAATGCTGAGAGGATTTCACTTTCTTCTGGAGTCGGGTCTTCGAGCATCTTAAGCGCGTCTGGTGCATGCATCGCCAATACAACTTTATCGTAGTATGTCTCTCTGCCTTCTGCATCGATCAGCGCTACTTTGTCTGCATCACGTATAATGCGTGTCACTTTGCTTTCAAGAAATATCTCTCCTGAAATGTGTTGTTTGATCTTCTCTACATAATGGATAGAACCGCCACTGACGGTAAGCCATTGGTGCTGCGTTTTCACTCCGAGCAATCCATGGTTTTTAAAAAACTGCACAAACGTTCGTGCTGGGAAATCGTTCATTTTGCTACTAGGGGTTGACCATATCGCTGCCCCCATCGGAATCAAGTAACGCTCCTTGAAGACCTCAGAGTATCCTTCAAGATACTCGCCCAGTGAGACATCTAACGCACTCGAATTGTTGTCGATATCTCTGTTTGCTTTTTTGTTAAATCTCATAATATCCAAAATCATGCGATAGTGTGAAAGTGAAAGTAGATTTTTTTTCTGGAAAAAAAGTCCCTTGAGTGACTGCCCGTTGTAGGCTGTATTGGTTTCTTCATCCCAAAAACCGAAGCTCATGTCACTCTTTTCTATTTGAACTTGAAGTTTTTCAAACAGTTTTGTCAAGAGAGGATAGGTCGGGTGATTAAAGACTAAAAATCCTGTATCTACACCAAATTTTTTGTCAGCTTCTTCCACGATCGTAGTGCGAGCATGTCCACCTAAACGACACTCTTTTTCATACAGATCTACCTCATGTTTTTGACTAAGCAAATAAGCGCTTCCAAGTCCACTAATACCCGCACCCAACACTGCAATTTTCACTTTCAAGCTCCTTTCTTGTTCTCTGAAGAGTATATGAGCCTTTTAAGATCTATTTGAAGATCAAGCTTTGCAAGTATTTTATCTAAAATATTTTTTTTCATCGTTGGCTCTCTGCTCATAATCCATAAATGTTCTAGGTTTTGATCTGCCATCACTGCTGCAGAGTAGTCCTCTTCTAGATGGAGGAGGCGATACTCTTTAGTGAATATGAAATAGTAAGTGATATCCATTGTGAAAGTCGAACCTTCATTCGTGGGGGTTGCAGTCCCATGATACTCTATCATCTCGCCATCCATCACTTTATCAAAACACCGATTGTGTACTCTATATTTATTATTATCCTTAAGTACGTATTCAACAGTGGGCGCAACACAGTTTTTTTCAAACTTATTATATGTTCTTGCCACCTCATACCAGAGACCACTAAATTTTTGTATATCAATAGATGTTACGCTTTCTATTTCTTCCGCAGACAAAAAATGTAAAAATACAAAAAATATCAATGCTTTCATAGAGTCATCCAAATAGATTTATTTCTATATTTTATGACATTTTAAAATCATTTCATATGGCTATTGTGTCGATTAATCCGGGTGAATTAATTTTTTTCAGCAAATCCCTTTTTTCAATTTAGCTACCCATGCAAAATGTCTCTTTAACCTATCATCATTCACCAATTTTTCGAGCGTATCATAAGAGTCCGAAAGTGTCCGCTCATCGTAAAAATCATGTATCCCATCATGACAAACCCTGCAGATCGCTATTGTCTCTTCGAGGCTTTTTTTTGGTATCGATTTAGCGATCCTTTTGTGCGTTTTTTTCGGGATAAGATGATGCTGCGTTAAAGCAGTGTAGCGATGGCACGTAGCACAATATCCGTAGGTTTTCGAGGACTGCATCTTATCTCTTTTGGATCTTCTGTTTAACCCACTTGAGAAGAGCGCCTATCAAAGGAAGAGATTCATAGATCGTCGACGCAGCATCCCAGAAGTCTATATGCTCTTTGATCTTACCCTGATCGTCAAAGACCAAACGGCTCACACCCATAAAAGATCGCAATTGACTTTGACCTTTAAACTTATAATTAAATTCCCACTGCGCGTAAGCAACATTCCCTTCTCCTATTACTTCAATGACTTTAAATCCAGGTTCATCTAGATTGAGATACATTTGTTGAAACACTTGATACACTCCCGCAACATCATCAACTTCATGAAATGGGTCTTTGAAGTGAACTTTTTTGTTGTAGATAAGCTCAAATTCTATTAACGAGACCTCCCTGTTCAAGGAGTCAAAAAATGTTTTGATAGATTGATGCTTCATGACAGCATCCTTTTCGTGATAGCTAAAGATATCTTATACGGAACTGTTCTCAAAAGGAGTAAAAAGAAGGAGAGTTTGAAAGGAAAGTGGATTTCGAATCGATAGGGTTTCTCTATCTCTTTCACTATCCTTTTTGCCGCTTCGTCAGGTAGCATCAATTGCGGCATATCAAAACTGTTTTTTTCAGTGAGTCGCGTTTTGACAAAACCGTGATTAATGACTTGCAATGCGATTCCTTTTTTCACCATTTCAGGTTGGATGGATTCAGCAAGATTCAAAAGTGCTGCTTTGGGTGCGCTGTACCCTCCGCCATAAGGAAGTCCAAAGTAGCTAGAGAGACTTGCATTCCAGATCCATTTTCCAAATTTCTGTGCTTCAAAGTAGGGGAGTACTGCATTCATGATCCGTACAGCCCCCATATAGTTGACTTCCATCATTGATTCAAAATGCTCTAATTTCCATGCATCTGTCGACATCACTTCATAGAGTCCCGCATTATAAAACCAAAGATCTATCCCATCAAATCGTTCCCATGCCTGAGCGACACTTTCTTTTACAGATTCTTTAGATCTGACATCGATATCAACGATTTCAAGTTCTGAACGATATGCCGATTGAAGTGCAAGAAGCTCTTTCGCATGGGTGGCATTCCTTGAACTCACGACAACGTTATTTCCTTTGAGTAGCCATATTTTGACAAGCTCAAGTCCGATTCCACTGCTTCCACCCACAATCCATATACTTTGTTTCATCTTTGCTACCTTTTAGAGAGGGTATTTATGTCTCTATTATATAATGAGAGTATGGTCTCTTGTAGCGAATTTATGTCTTTTCATAGAGATGAACGTTCAAAAACA
>JBEARN010000020.1:0-16564 GCA_041163165.1 Pseudomonadota bacterium | reverse complement strand
CATCGTTGCCTTTGTAGGGTATGTGGTACTGGTGTTGCGGCATAGAGCGTTTATCTTGGCACTTCCGCTCATAGGCATCGGAGCGTTTGCGCTGTGGGGTGGACTTTATGTCGTACTGAAAAAAACATCTATCGAACAGAAAAAACTGATGGTTGTTTCTGTCATGCTCTTTTTGGCATTTATGTATTTTGGCAATGTCTTTGATCTTATCCTGCGTAAAGTGATGGGGTATTTGACAACTGGAACGGCAGAAGACGGACTGCACTTTTACTCCGTGATTCAGACGGTGCGTGAAGCGGGGAAGATACCGTTTGAGACTTTTGCCAACCGTATTTCCGGTTCGCAGTGGGCATCGTTGCCTTTGTAGGGTATGTGGTACTGGTGTTGCGGCATAGAGCGTTTATCTTGGCACTTCCGCTCATAGGCATCGGAGCGTTTGCGCTGTGGGGCGGACTTCGTTTTACGGTCTATGCGGTACCGGTAGCTGCGATGAGTGCGGTGTATCTTTTTTGGTTTATCGGAGAGTTTTTTGAAAACAATCTAAGAAGGATTTTGTTCGCTACAGCAGCTACAGCAGCGATGATCTACCCGAATATCACGCATATCATAGAGTATAAAGTTCCTACTGTTCTAAACAAGGCTGAAGTGCAAGATCTTGACAGACTCAAGAAGATGGCAAAAGAGGGGGACTATACTTTGGCGTGGTGGGACTACGGCTATCCGATATGGTTTTACTCTGGCACCAATACCATCATCGATGGCGGAAAACACCAAAATGACAACTTCATCATCTCTAAGATCATGCAAACCTCTTCGCCTCAGTTGGCGGCAAATCTGAGCCGACTTGCGGTAGAAACGTATGTAGCTTCTGAGTATAAAACCATCGCAGATACGATCTTTAAGAACAAGCAGACAGATCAACTCGACCCCAATCAGTTGCTGGCTGAGCTTGAAAGCAGCAGCTATGTATTGCCTGAAAAGACGCGAGATATCTACCTCTATCTTCCTTATCGCATGATGGGGATCTTTCCTACGGTGACACTCTTTGCCAATTTGGACTTAACGACAGGACAACCGGAGAGAAAAATAGCATTTTACCCTACCGGTGCGGTTGGCAACCAAAATGGACTGGTTGCATTTGCCAATGGGATCAAATTTGATACTATCAAGGGGCAGATCATCATGGGAAAAAGCAAACAAGATGTGAGGCATTTTGTCATAACCCAAAACACCAAAGACGGCAAAGTTCACTCCCAATCTCAGGTGTATCATGCGGAAGGAGAATTTACAGTCCTTTACATGAAGAGCTACAATACCTTTATCGTGATGGATACGCAAACATTTGATTCGACGTATGTGCAGATGTTTATGCTGGAAAAGTATGATCCTGCTCAGTTTGAGCTCGTTGTCTCTTCACCATATAGTAAAATCTATCGATTAAAGAAATAAAGAGTATTGAGAGTTTGGGTGTTAGGGGCTATCGATCTAAAGTCACCAGTTTAATGTAAACGTTTATAATCGTTTCCAAGCCTTTATATTCCTTATTTGACAATCGGGTTCAAAATGAATATAATACTTTTAAAAGTACTCTTAAGGATACTATTATGATGATAACTGCAAATGAAGTAAAGAAAAGTGGTGTATCTATTTTTGAAAAGATGTTGCAAAAGGCTGATGAACTCATCATCAATGTTCGTGGAAAAAATAGATATGTCGTTTTGGATATAGAGAGATACAACGCTTTTAGAGAGCATGAACTAGATATCGCCCATATGAAAGCGATGCAAGATATTGAAAATGGAAATTATAAAATTCAGACAGCTTCTGAGCATATCAAAGAGTTGATGGATGAATTATAAGATCATCCGTACGGATGAATATTTTAAGAGATTAAAAAAGTTTATTAAAAAGCATCCAGCGCTTTTAGATCGGTATAGTAAAACCATGGAATTGCTTGAGGTTGATCCTTTTCATCCTTCGTTAATGCTCCATAAACTTAAAGGAAAGTTACAAATCTATCATAGTGTTTCAATTAACATGCAGTATAGAATCGTGATAGATTTCATTTTAACAGAGAATGAAATCATCCCTATTGATATCGGTACGCATGAAGAGGTATATTGAGCATGCGGTTGTTATGCTATAGACTCTTTTTTATAAAGGTACCGATAAAGCATCAGATAGCAGCTAACAAAAACTGCTACCAGTAAAAGATTGAATTTTGAGTTGTTTGCATAAAGAGTCGATAGCAACATAAAAGGTGCTGTCATCCCTATGATACTCAAAGAGGTCAATGGATTGTTTTGCGTGATGTGTTTGTAGATGAGCATGTGCAGATGATACGCATCTGGTTCGAGGGGTGATCGTTTGGCTTTGGTTTTTCTAATGATCGAGAAGATCACTTCCCACACAGGATAGATCAACGCGGCAAGGATATACCAAGGACTTACATCCTCATAGTTACTTGCAAGAAATATCCCGATGAGTGCCGTGATAAACCCTAGAAGATAAGCACCGCCATCCCCTAAAAAAATCTTCCCTTTTGGAAAATTGAGGATAAAAAACCCAAGAACCCCAGCCGCAATCAGTGAAGTAATCTGCAAAATTTCATCGCTGCCTACTTCGATGGCAACGATCCCAAACGAAACAAGGATCAGCAACACTATCCCTGAGGCAAGTCCGTTAAATCCATCGATGATATTGACGGCGTTCATCAGTCCCACGATCGAAAAGACACTAAAAAATATCCCTAGCCAGTAAGGTAGTGTGATGCCAAGTCCCAAATACGTCACCACAGAGTTTGTCAATACCACAGCGCTCAATGCTGCGATCAGTTGCAACAGCAGACGTGCTTTAGGTGAGAGGGACTGGTGAAAATCTTCAAAAATACCACTTGCAAAGGCAAGAAGCATAGAAAGAAGCAATTTCCACCCTAAAGGGGTAAAAAGTAAAAAAATCATCGAGAGAAAGATACCAATTCCTCCCGCACGCGGGGTAGAAAACTGATGAAAATTTTGAGGTTTGGCTTCCGTATGCGCATCGATAAACAGATCATGTTTATGGCTCATGTAAATGACTAAAAACTGCACTGCAAAAGAGAGAAGAAACGCAGCTAGAATAGAGAGTATGAAAGGACCCATGTGTACCTCTTTTTTGTAACGATTTTAGCATAATAGTATTGAGCAACAAGAAGTCTGGCACCGTAAATAGAAGGAAAATAAAAAAAATTTCTCAATCTTACATAAATGCGACATAAATATGACAAGTATCTTACATCGAGTTGCTATAGTTTGGATGTGGCTTCGTCAGAGTTGAATAACGCCCGATTGAATTGGGTTGATTATTTCAAACAAAATTTCATAAAAAAAGGGGTAGAGATGTTTCACAAAATAGCAGTAGGACTTTTGGTTGTTTCGATGAGCGCAGTGTTTGGCATGAGTTTAGAAGAGTTGAACAGTGCATCGAAAGAAGAATTAACGACGATTAAAGGGGTCGGGGAAGCAAAAGCGGAAGCGATCATTGCGGAGAGAAGTAAAAAAGCGTTTGAATCGTTTGAAGATCTGCAACGCGTTAAAGGGGTTGGTAAGCAACTTGCGCAGAAGATCCAAGAGACTCAAAAGTAATCTATGGGTCTTTAAAACCATGGTTGAGAGAAGCGTTTCGCATACTCTCAGCCCTTCTTTATAATCCCCTTTAACCACATTTTCGTTACAATGCATTTTTATTTTCCATTTAAGGCATCGGCATGGTAGTTACACGTTTTGCACCTTCCCCTACAGGATATCTTCATATCGGCGGACTGAGAACCGCGCTTTTTTCTTGGCTTACAGCACAACACAATAAAGGCAAATTTCTCCTTCGTATTGAAGATACTGATATGGCACGTAACTCCGAAGCAGCCACACAAGCGATACTTAAAGCGTTTGAATGGGTGGGGTTGAGCCATGATGGTGAAGTGGTGTATCAATCAAAACGATTCGATCTCTATAAAAAATACATCGATCAGCTTCTTGCAGAAGGGAAAGCGTATCGATGCTATATGAGCAAAGAGGAGCTGGATGCGCTGCGTGAAGCGCAGATGGCTCGCAAGGAGCGACCACGGTATGATGGACGCTATCGTGATTTTATAGGAACACCTCCATCAGGGGTGGAGCCAGTCATTCGCATCAAAGCACCGCAAGAAGGGATGATCTCGTTTGTAGATGGGGTGAAAGGCGAGATGAATATCGCTGCTTCTGAAGTGGATGATTTTGTCATCGCCAGAGCGGATGGCTCGCCAACGTATAATTTTGTTGTGGCGATCGATGATGCACTCATGGGTATGACTGACGTTATCCGTGGAGATGACCATCTTTACAACACCCCAAAACAGATCGTCGTCTATAAAGCACTTGGATTTCCTATTCCGAGGTTTAACCATGTCGCGATGATCAATAATGAGCAGGGGAAGAAGCTCTCGAAGCGAGATGGTGCAACCGATGTGATGGATTATAAGGCGATGGGATTTTTGCCGGAAGCTTTGTTAAATTTTTTGGTGCGGCTTGGGTGGAGTCATGGGGATCAGGAGATCTTTAGCCTTGAAGAGATGATCGCACTGTTTGATCCGAACCATATCAACAAAAGTGCTTCGAACTACAACCTTGACAAACTGCTTTGGCTTAATGCACATTATATTAAAAACAAACCCAATGAAGCGTTGGCGTTACTGTTGAAAGATTTTGGTGTCGATATCGATGGACATGATAAGCTGCATCTTTTGCTTGATGCCACCAAAGAGAGAGGGAAAACACTCATTGAACTCGCAGAGCAGATCAAGTTTATCTTGGATTTGCCAAGCCAATATGATGAAAAATCTTCACAAAAAGCATTTAAAGGCGATGCGAAAGAGATCCTTGGAGAGTTTGCAGACTTTTTGAAACAGTGGGATAAGGCGCTGCACCTTCCTTGTGATTATCATGCCGTGATTGAGAAATTTGTGGAGATCAAAGAGATCGGATTTGGTAAGATAGGGATGCCGCTTCGGGTGAGTCTTCTTGGAGCGATGACCGGATCAGGACTTGATGAAATTATGGCGATTTTAGGGGTAGATGAAACGGTATCGCGAATTGTTAAAGCAATTAGCGAAGTGAAGAGTGAATAGTTAATAGTGAAGAGTGTTGGTAAGCATTTCGTTGAAATGCTTTTATTTCAAGTTACGTCATTCCGGAATCTTTGAAATCCTGAATTAAGTTTAGGATGATGTTCTGTTCCCCAATATACCAATAACCAGTTACCAATTACTAGGCTTTGCTTGCGCTTTTCTTAAAAATAATTTTAAAGATTTCTTCGCTTTGTGATCCATCACATAATGAATATGATCCAGATACCATAATAGCTCTTTGGGCGTAATTTCCCTTTTTTGTGCCTCATTTTTTAAGATATATTGCGGGATTTTAACGGGGGTTTGAGCAAACTTCCTCGCAAGTTTTTCCATTGCTTTTGGATATTTATTGAAGCAAAGTCTGGCAAAGACAAATGGTAAACCGGTCTTCTCATACCATGCCTGAGCAAGGTCGATCCCTTCTTTTTGAGTCAGATAGTGTTTGAGTGCTGCATCACCGATAAGCACTTGACCTTGAAGGTTAAGCAAACGAGCAAGGGCGTTGGAAGTTTCGGAAGCTGGATCGGCGGCATTTTTCCCCTGCAGCAGCAAAACACTGTAAACTTTTTTTTTGGCGATGATCCCTAAATCGGTGCAATGATACTTTTTTGAAATGATCGACGAGACAAAAGCGGCATGGACTTTTTTTCTTCGGAATGCCTGATTCACTTTCGATGGGACGGCACGTTTGTATCGGAAGCTCATCTTCGATGCATTGGAGGGAAGATAGCGTTTTAGAAAGAGTTGAAAAGGCAAAAGATTGAGGTAATTGATCGACCCAAATAACACCTTTTTGCCTCCATTTTTGCCCTTTTACAAAGACGAACTTAAGCGTAATTATACCAAAGTAGATTTATAATCGCGTCTTTATGCAGTACCTGATTCTCTTTCGTAAAGAAGCATAGACAAGGAGGAATTTTCTCATGGTAAAAGTAGAATTTTTAGGCCCCATCGGCAAAGCACCCATAGAAATGGAAGCGAAAAGTTTGGCTGATGTATCTGTGGCATTGAAAAAAGACAGCACTCTTGCATCATGGTTAGACAAATGCGCCGTGGCAGTCAATGACATGATGGTAAACGATTTGGAAACACCTTTGAAAGAGGGGGATAAAATCTCTATCTTGCCTCCCGTATGCGGGGGGTGATAGATATTTTGATGTTATCAAAATAAGTGAATAGTGAAGAGTGAGGGTATGCTGTGTAGTTACACAGCTTTTGTTTGATGATGGGTTTGCAAAGTAAATTATCCTATATTACTCATTGTTCATTATGGGTTATTCATTAGAGAGAAAGGATTTTATATGGAATTGTATGAAGGACAATTAAATGTCAAAGAGATCTTTGCTCGTTGGCTTGATGAAGAAGCAGAGTCCAATTACGGTGCGTATATTCCTTTTGTAGGGACGATTCGGGCTGAAGATGATATCGAAGCATTGAGCTTTGACATTTATGAGCCGGTACTCAAAATGTGGTTTGAAACGTGGCAAACCAAAGCCAAGGCTTTAGGTGCAGTGGTCAAGATGGCACATTCTGTCGGGGATGTTCCGATACATACTTCCTCGTATGTTTCAGCTGTTTTTTCGCCCAAACGTCGCGTGGCATTGGAACTTATCGATGTATTTGTGGAAGACTTTAAAGCCAATGCACCCATCTGGAAATATGATGTCAGAAATGGCAAGCGGATTTACGCAGCAGATCGAAGTACCCCTATGGACGGTGCTGGGCTGCTTAGCTAATGAAATATCAATAAAGAAAACGGAGTTTATATGATCCATTTTGATGAATCAATTCAAATGATTAAAGATTTGAACATCGACCAGTATAAAACCAAATCGCTTTATATCGTTGATGCTTTAGGGTATGTGTTGGCAGAAGATATCGTTGCAGACCATCACTCCCCGGCGTTCCCCACTTCTGCGATGGATGGATATGCGATCATCCATGAAGATATGACGCTGGGAAATTTAAAAATAGGTAGCATTAATCCTGCCGGTTCTGCGCTCAAGGAAGAGGTCATAGGGGGAACCTGTATTAAAACATTTACAGGTTCCCTTATGCCGCATGGTGCCGATACACTCATCCCTATAGAGAATGTCGAAGTTAAAGGTGATGAAATCATCATCAAAGAAGAAGTGCCACAAGGATTTGCAGTACGTGAAGTAGGGGAAAATTACACCAAAGGGCAAAAACTCATCACTAAAGGGACAAAGATAGATTTTCCACATATTGGGGTGATGGCAAGTTTAAATGTTTCCAATGTACTGGTGTATGAAAAACCTACGGTTGCCATCATCTCTACAGGATCAGAACTGTTGCAACTGGGTGAAAAGCAAACCAACGATGCACAGATACGCAGCTCAAATAATTATATTCTTGAAGCGATCGTAAACAAGTACGATGGGATACCGTTGCAATTGGGATGCATCAAAGATGACAAAGAGAGCATCACTCACGCTGTGTCTGACGCGCTCGCCAAGAGTGACATTGTGGTAACGACAGGGGGCGTGAGTGTGGGTGATTTTGATTTTGTGAAGGATGTCATTCATGAACTTGGCTGCGAAGTCATTTTTCAAGGGGTTCGTGTCAAGCCCGGCCAACATGTGATGGTGGCGCGCAAAGAAGATAAGTTTATTATCGGTTTACCCGGATTTGCTTACTCCTCTACAGTAACCGCGTTGCTTTATCTTGTGCCGCTTATAGAAAAACTGCAAAAAGGAAAATCGAGTTTACGTCAAGTCAAAGCAAAGCTTAAAGAGCCGTTTGTGAAAAGGGCAAAGAAGGCAGAGTTTACCGCTTGCAATGCAACGCTGTTGCATGGAGAGTATTATATTGATTTCAAAGACAAGAAAGTCGGCTCTTCTGCCATCTTGACCAATATGTTGGGGGATGTAGCTTTGCTGGTCACCTCAGAAGAGGATGCAAGCAAAGCAGTAGGAGATGAGGTCAACGTATTGCTCTTGAATTAAGCTGCAAGAGCGGTTTTGGTTTTTAGAAAGAGTGCCAAATCGGCTGCTGTTTTGCATCCTGATCTCATCGCTGCTTGTAGTAAGTTTCTATCTTTTTTATAATCCATTTTGAACTCCTTAAATTTTTTATATATCAAATTGTATATATTTTAATAAGAAAATCATTAAATATATTTCAAATTGTCATTTTTTAATCAAAATATGCTACAATTTTTTATAAAGTAGGTCAAAAAGACTTACAATGTATCTTAAAAGGAGACAAAATGATACGTTTGAACGAAGTGATAGAAAAATTGAAAGATGTCCTCTCGGAAAGTATGGTGGGAAGAAAAGTATTTGACAAGGATGTAGCAGAAGCACTGAATATTCCCCAAGCAACTTTTGCGACGATGAAAAAACGAAACTCTATTCCTTACGAAGAGATTTTAGATTTTTGTGCTTTGAGAAAAATCTCGGTGAACTGGCTCTTTTTTGACCAAGCAGTTGATATGCTGAAAGCGGAAACAGAGAAATTTTTCCATGTGCGTTATTTCTCGGATATTCGAGCAAGTGCAGGGGGTGGCGCGTATGGATTTGATGAAGAGGCGTTTGAAACGCTCAGTATCGATGAAACAGTGATGCGCAATATGGTCGGTTTTGGCAATACTGATCTTGAAGCGATTCATGTCGACGGTGAATCGATGGAGCCGACATTGCAGGATGGAAGCATCGTATTTGTGGACAGACAACAAACCAATATCAACAAAGATGGCATCTTCATCGCAACGACGACAGCAGGACTTTTTATCAAACGTATCCGCCAAAGAGCAGATGGGATGGTGGAGCTGATTTCAGATAACCAAGCTTACTCTCCAGAAGTATTGGCTCCAGATGAAGTAAGTATCGTAGGAAAAGTAGTAGGAAATATAGAGAGCCTTTAAATTGGATAGTAATGAGTGATGAGTGACCGATGTGGTGCATGTATCTGTGTTGCTTATTTAAGTTGGTTTTCACAGTGCACACATCTCACGCTTTCGGGGCGGATGCGCATGCGTTCAAACGGGATGGGTTCTTCACACTCGATGCAGAAGCCAAACATCGGCTTTTCGATCCGTGAAAGGGCATGGGTAAGTCGGGTGAAGCGAAGTTTGGATGCATCTAAAATTTTTCGATTCACTTCTTGCTCTCCCATTGCCTCCATGCGTGTCAGTCTTCCTAGCGAACAGTCTGGAGCAATCGGCTTTGCTTTTTCTTCAAGTTGGGCAATCTGTTTCTTCAGTGCATCGATATCCTGCTCGATCTGATCTCTGAGAGTCTCTTTTTCTTTTTGGGTCATAGTCTTTACTTATTTCATGGTATAGTCGTTTTATTATACATTTAAATAAAGTGATAATCAATGCTAAAAATGAACGATGATTTAGAAGGCGCTTTGAAAGAGTTTCTTGCGCTGTTAGATAAAGAGCAATATTTTGAAGCGCATGAAGTGCTAGAGGAGGCATGGCATCCTCTAAGGTTGAGCGGACACCCTTTGCGAAATTTGGTCAAAGGCTTGATCAATGCTGCCATTGCTTTCGAGCATATCAAACGTGATCGTGATGATGTGTCATCTAAAGCCAACAAAGTGATGGCATCGTATGAGAGATATAAAGGGTTGTGTGCAGAAGATATTTTTTATGCTGCTTTGTTTCAGGAGGCAAAAGAAAAGGTAGAGAGGTTAAAGCAAAAGTACCAAGATGTATTTACTACGTTTTAAACCGATATCCTAAATTTTCTAAGTGTGTGCGAAGTACGTCTTGAATATCGCCTTGAAATTCTAAACTATTATCTTGTACTGTTCCTCCGGTTCCTATTTTTTTCTTTAATGTTTTTAATAATGTAGTCAATGTGTTTCCTTCTAGATAAAATGGCTTGACGATAGTGACCACTTTTCCTCGACGTTTCTCTTTTGCGAAATGGAGTTGATGTTTTTCGGGTACTTTAATCTCTGTAGTATCGTGTGTTTTGGGTTTCTCTTTGTTGTCAGAAGACCATCCTTCATCAAACTGTGCACCCATTTCAAACAAATTTTTTTTCATCTCTTATCCTATTTGGTATGTTATTTCTGTTTTATTCTTGATCGTTTGTATCTCTTGGATCGTAAGTCCTTCGATAGGAAGTTTTATGAACTCCTCTAGTGTTTTGATATTTGCTTTGGCGATTTCTTTCAGGACGATGCCTCGATAAGCTTTTGCCCAGTGGCTGACCACTTTGCCCTCTTTGATGAATTTGAGTGTGGTATAAGATTTTTGTGGTTTGTAAAATTTGTCGTAAAATCCTGCGCGAAGGTCGAGTATCTCATCATTGGCAAGATACGTTTCTATAAGATCGGCTGAGTGGACATGGTAAAACTTTTCTGTTTTGATCTCGCCTATGGCTTCTCCTTGTTTGAGTTTATACTCAGGAATAAGATCTGAGGCACGCATCGGACCAAAAAGGTTAGAGAAGAGGATCACATGGGTATTGATATATGTTTTGGACTCTTTTGATAACTTTTCATACTCCAAATAGTCAAATGCTACACCCGTATATCGTTCGATCGCTTTCATCGCAGGTTCATGGATAATCTCTTTTTTATAAGAGCGGATATCTGCCTCTTTTTTGAGACCAAACATTTTGGAGAGTAGGGGGATGTTGTCTGAGTTAAGGAGTGCTTGGTATTGGGCAATTAAAGATTTGCGATGGACAAGGAGATCGTCAAAAAGTAAATTTTCCAAAATAAAAGGTTCTGTTCCGCCGCTCTTTTTGGTTTCACTTGGGGCTAATAGTATTTTCATGCATTTGTTACCTGTAAAATTTGGATTGTATTCTATAGAAAATAGTTAAAAAAGAGAAATTTTGTTAAATTTTAAAAAAATCCTTGACATCAAAGCCTTTTTTGTCTATAATTCCCGTCCATTTTAAGTGCAATATCTTCAAAATGTATCGGTGCTGGTGTAGCTCAGTTGGCTAGAGCAGCTGATTTGTAATCAGCAGGTCGGGGGTTCAAGTCCCTTCACCAGCTCCATAAAATATAATTATCAGTGTTTGACCAGTAATAGATTTTAACATTTATTGGGTGAGTTACTCAAGCGGCCAACGAGGGCAGACTGTAAATCTGCTGACTATGTCTTCGAAGGTTCGAATCCTTCACTCACCACCATATGTTAAAATGTTAAATCGCATCAAAGATGCGGGCGTAGCTCAGTGGCTAGAGTTCCTGCCTTCCAAGCAGGCTGTCGAGGGTTCGAATCCCTTCGCCCGCTCCATAAACTGGGAGCTGTGTGAATTATGTTAACAACAAATAACTTCACATATCAAAGCTTTCCTTTTTTAACAATGTACTTACACGTGTAATTATAAGTTCAATCATTTGCGTTGCCCATATGGCTCAGGGGTAGAGCACTTCCTTGGTAAGGAAGAGGTCGTGAGTTCAAGTCTCACTATGGGCTCCACTCTCCATGATGGTATGGACAAAAGTATTACAAATTTGTAATAGTTCTGTCCATATGGGTATGGGGGTCTAAGAAAAATTAGGTATAATACTGCCTTTAAATTATTACGCTAGGAGAAATAGCATGGCTAAAGAAAAATTCAATCGAACGAAACCGCATGTTAACATCGGTACAATCGGTCACGTTGACCACGGTAAAACGACACTCACTGCTGCGATCACTATGTGTTTATCACTTAAGAATGGTCAAAAAGCAATGGATTACGATCAAATCGACAATGCTCCAGAAGAGAGAGAAAGAGGGATTACGATCGCTACTTCTCACGTAGAGTATGAAACAGCGGCTAGACACTACGCTCACGTAGACTGTCCAGGTCACGCGGACTACGTTAAAAACATGATTACTGGTGCGGCTCAAATGGATGGAGCGATCCTTGTTATCGCTGCGACAGATGGTCCAATGGCACAAACAAGAGAGCACATCCTTCTTTCTAAGCAAGTAGGTGTACCTTACATCGTAGTATTCTTGAACAAAGAAGACCAACTTGATGATGAAGATAAAGATGAGATGTTAGAGCTTGTAGAGATGGAAGTACGTGAACTTCTTTCTGAGTATGATTTCCCAGGTGATGATACTCCAATCGTAGCTGGTTCTGCATTTAGAGCACTTGAAGAAGCAAAAGCAGGTACTGCTGGTGAGTGGTCTGAGAAAATCTATAAGCTTATGGCTGAAGTAGATGCATATATCCCAGAGCCAGTAAGAGAAACTGATAAAGATTTCCTTATGGCTATCGAAGATATCTTTACGATCCAAGGACGTGGTACAGTTGTAACTGGTAAAGTGGATAAAGGTACTGTATGTGTTGGTAACGAAGTTGAAATCGTTGGTCTTAAAGATACACAAAAAACAACAGTTACTGGTGTTGAAATGTTCCGTAAAGAGATGGAGTGTGGTGAAGCTGGTGATAACTGTGGTGTTCTTATCCGTGGTATCGACAAAGATTCTGTACAAAGAGGTATGGTTCTTTGTAAGCCAGGGTCAATCAAACCACACACTTCATTCGAAGCTGAGATCTATGTACTTACTAAAGAGGAAGGTGGTAGACACACTCCATTCTTTAACAACTATAGACCACAGTTTTATGTTCGTACAACAGACGTAACTGGTTCAGTACAACTTCAAGCTGGAACTGAGATGGTTATGCCAGGTGACAACGTAAAAATCAACGTTGAGCTTATCGCTCCAGTTGCGATCGATGAAGGTACTAAGTTCGCTATCCGTGAAGGTGGTAGAACTGTTGGTGCGGGTGTTGTTACTAAGATTATTGCTTAAGGGCAGTTTGTAAGAGGTTTTTGACCTCTTGCATATTTATCATAGGAGATAACAATGAGAGAAACAATACATTTAGGTTGTGAGAAATGCACAAGACGTAACTATCACACCAATAAAAACAAGAAAAATACAACAGAAAAACTTGCTCTTAAAAAATACTGCAAATGGTGTAAAGAGCATACAACGCATAAAGAAATGAAGCTCTAAGAAGCTTTTTTTCTTTGAGTTAGGCCAATAGCTCCAATGGTAGAGCATCGGTCTCCAAAACCGAGTGTTGGGGGTTCGAGTCCCTCTTGGCCTGCCACAATGAAAAGGTGATATAAAATGGGAAAACTTTTAACATTTATTGCTCACGCGAAAGCTGAGATACATAAAGTAATATTTCCAACAAAAGTACAAGTCAGACAGGCATTTTTGGCGGTAGTTCTTGTAGTAACTGTCATATCAATCTTTTTGGCATTGGTTGACTTTTTAATGTCATCTATCGTATCAACAGTTTTATAGGAAAAACAATGGCTTATCAATGGTATGCAATTCAAACATATTCAGGCAGTGAACAAGCTGTAAAAAGAGCGATCGAGCAACTTGTGATTGATCATGGTATTCAAGAGAAACTTGAACGTGTGGTTGTTCCAACGGAAGAGGTCATTGAAGTTAAAAATGGTGTAAAAAAGATTACAGAAAGAACACTCTATTCAGGATATGCTTTTGCACATATAGACCTGGATACTGATCTCTGGCATAAGATACAGTCTTTACCAAGAGTATCTAGATTTATCGGTGAACAAAAGACACCTACGCCACTTTCAGAAGCAGATATCAAAAACATTTTAGACAAAATGGAGCTAAAAGCTGCACCGAAACCTAAAGTCGATTTTGAAGCAGGTGAAATGGTTCGTATTATAGATGGGTCATTTGCAAACTTTACAGGCATGGTCGAAGAGTATGATCTTAACCATGGTACTTTGAAGTTGAATGTATCAATTTTTGGTCGAAATACACCGGTTGAAATCCTCTACACACAAGTAGAAAAAATTATTTAAGACGTAAGTCAAACTCAATAAAGGAAAGAAGATGGCAAAGAAGGTACAAACAAAATTTAAAATGATGATCCCGGCTGGTGCTGCAAACCCATCACCGCCAGTTGGTCCTGCATGTGGACAACGTGGTATCAATATTATGGAATTTTGTAAAGCATTTAACGAAAAAACAAAAGATTCTGCGGGTTACACTATCCCTGTAATCGTAACAGTCTATGTAGATAAAAGCTTTACATTCGAAACAAAGCAACCACCTGCAAGTGATCTTATCAAAAAAGCAGCAGGGATTAAATCGGGTGCGGCTAACCCATTGTTAGATAAAGCAGGAACGATTACAAAAGCAAAACTTGACGAGATTATCGATCAAAAAATTGCCGACTTGAACACGAATGACAGAGAGATGGCAGGAAGAATCATCGCTGGTCAGTGTAGAAGCATGGGTGTTAAAATCGTAGACTAATTTTAAAAAATCAATACCACATAGTAAAGATGTGGGAGCATAAAAAGCGGAGAAGAAAATGGCAAACAAACCAAGTAAAAGAAGAGAAGCGCTACTTAAAGCGGTAGACACTACAAAAACATACAGTGTAGCAGAAGCGATGGCTACACTTAAAAACCTTAAGTCAGCAAAGTTTGATGAGACGGTAGAGGTTGCATTGAACCTTAACGTTGACCCAAGACATGCGGACCAAATGATCAGAGGATCAGTGGTGCTTCCAAACGGAACAGGAAAAACAGTAAGGGTAGCAGTATTTGCAAAAGATGCGAAAGCGGATGAAGCAAAAGCAGCTGGCGCAGATATCGTTGGTTCTGATGACTTGATCGAGTCGATTCAAGCCGGGAATATCAATTTTGATATCGTGATCTCTACACCAGACATGATGGGTGTTTTGGGAAAAGTGGCAAGAGTACTTGGACCAAAAGGACTTATGCCGAACCCTAAAACAGGTACAGTAACGATGGATGTTAAAAAAGCAGTTGAAAACGCTAAAGGCGGTCAAGTAAACTTCAGAGTAGACAAAAAAGGTAATATCCATGCAGGTATCGGAAAAGTATCTTTCTCGGAAGATAAAATTCAAGAAAACCTTAGAACGTTTGTAGAAACGATCAACAAAGCAAAACCAGCTTCTGCAAAAGGTAAGTATATCAAAAACGGTGCGATTTCATTAACGATGAGTCCATCGATCACTTTGGATGCTGCAGAACTTATGGAGATCAAATAATTTTTTCTTTATCGACAGAATTTCTGTCGATAAGAGTATTTTCATGAGACAGCTAAGTGTAGTTGTCTTTTGAGGAAACTCAAACATCTTAGATCAAAGATAATAGGGGCGTAAAGCTTAATTAACCAATCCCAAAAGGTTGGTGACTCGAAAGAGACCCTTTTAGAGATCGGAAGGAGACGAATAGATGACAAGAACTAGAAAAGAAGAACTAGTTGCAGAGATGGCGGCAGAATTTAAAGATGCTGGTGCTATCGTGGTTTGTGATTACAAAGGTATGACTGTTGAAGGTCTTGAAACAGTAAGAAATTTTGCTAGAAATGAAGACATCAAAGTTAAAGTTGTCAAAAATAAACTGGCTCAAATCGCATTGAAAAATGCAGGCTGCGAAGCGGTAGATTTGGTCGATACAAACCTTGTAATCTGGGGTGAAACGCAAATAACACCTTGTAAGATAGCCGATAAAGCAGCGATGCAATTCAAAGAACATTTTAGTATCAAAACTGGTTTGATCCAGGGTGAAGTGGCAAGTTTAGAAACCATTAACGCAATGGCGAAACTTCCTTCGAGAGATGAGCTTCTCGGTATGCTTCTTAATGTTTGGAATGCGCCGGTACAGAACTTTACAATCGGTTTAAATGCTTTAGCAGCGAAAAAAGAAGCAGAAGCGTAATGTGGTGAGGGCCACATGGCTCTTTTGATTTGAAACTGTTACAGTTTATCAATAATTATTTAAAGGAATGAATTATGGCAACAACTAAAGAAGATGTACTTGAGTTTATCTCAAACATGTCAGTACTTGAGCTTTCTGAGCTCGTAAAAGAATTTGAAGAGAAATTCGGTGTTTCTGCACAAGCTACTGTAGTAGCAGGTGGTGCAGTAGCTACAGCTGAAGCAGCAGAAGAAAAAACAGACTTTACTGTTGTATTGGCTAGCGCAGGCGACAAGAAGATCAACGTGATTAAAGCGGTAAGAGAATTAACTGGTCTTGGGCTTAAAGAAGCAAAAGATGCGGTTGAAGGTGCTCCAACTACACTTAAAGAAGGCGTAAGCAAAGACCAAGCTGAAGAGATGAAAAAGAAACTCGAAGAAGCTGGCGCTACTTGTGAGCTTAAATAATCATAGCTTTGATTTAAAGAGGGCATAAGCAGAAATTCTGCTTATGTTTTCATCAACCTCATTGGATATAGCGATAAACTATTCGGAGACATTTTCATACCCTCGTGTCAATAGTTTTTTTGTATATCCAATATACGCATTAAATATACTACATAAAATAAACTAAACCGAAATAAGGATAACCCATGTTAAATTCTTTACATTCTGGTAATAGACTTCGTGTTGATTTCTCAAAAACACCCAGAGAGATAGAAATCCCAAACTTACTCCAATTGCAACAAAAAAGTTACGAAGA
>JBEARN010000019.1:0-16355 GCA_041163165.1 Pseudomonadota bacterium | reverse complement strand
TGTAATTCATCATATACCCGTTGCAAATCTTCCATAAATTTTGTTTTCATTTTTTCCCCTTTAGCATCATGATGATCGGTTGCGCCAATTTCAACGCTTTTGCTCTATGAGAGATCTGTTTTTTCACATCATCCTCTAACTCACCCAATGTTTTGTCAAACCCTTCGGGGATAAACATCGGATCATACCCAAACCCTTTGTCGCCTCTGATTTCATCGATAACATCACCATACATCCATCCATGCACCACATACTCTCCATATTTTGAAACGATCGCTATCGCTGCCGTGTAATATGCTGATGTTCGGGAAACCCCTTTTGTTTTGATGGCATCTACAAGTCTTGCAACATTCTCTTTGTCACTCGCGCCTTGCCCTGCATAACGTGCAGAATATATCCCTGGAGCACCGCCAAGCAAAGGCAACGAGATACCACTATCATCTGCAATCACAAGATATTCCTCTCCGAGTTTTTCATAAATGGTTCGCGCTTTAATGAGCGCATTGGCAGCGAACGTATCTCCATCCTCGACAATATCAAATGCTCCCAATAAATCAGAAAAGGGGACGATCTCTTCTTGACACATCGTTTTAAACTCATTCAGTTTTCCTTGGTTCCCAGTTGCCAACACCAATTTCATCTTTTCAATTACCTTTTATTGCCAGTAAATAATCTTATCTACTATTAAATATTTCGTTATATAATATGGGCAATTTTATCAAAATAGAGGTATCACTATGATTAAACAGATCATCCCACTCAGCCTTATCGTGGCTTTAAGATTTTTTGGACTTTTTATCGTTCTTCCAGTACTCTCCATTTATGCGCTCGATATGGATGGCGCCACACCCTTCTTAGCTGGTCTTGTTGTAGGTGGATATGCTTTAACTCAAGCGGCTTTTCAAGTTCCTTTTGGACTGATGAGTGACAAAATCGGACGTAAAAAAACACTCCTTTTTGGTTTGCTGATCTTCATTGCTGGTTCTGTCATCGCTGCACTCAGTGACCATATATATATGCTTCTAATAGGTCGTTTTCTGCAAGGAGCCGGCGCGATTGGATCTGTCGTATCAGCCATGGTAGCCGACCTAGTAAAAGAGGAGCAACGCGCTCATGCTATGGCACTACTTGGAGGTACGATCGCACTTAGTTTTGCCGCCGCAATGATCATTGCGCCGATTGTGGGTGGGCATTGGGGGATAGATAAACTCTTCTGGCTCACTGCCATTCTTTCTGTTTTCTCGATCGGTGTTCTTTTCACTGCGGTACCGCAACCGCCTAAAATCGTCCATAGTTATGCCGAAGAAGAATCAAAAATGATCGAAGTCTTTAAAGACAAATCCCTTACCCGCATGTATATTACTTTTTTGTTTCATTCTTCCATCATGACAATGGCATTTTTTATCATTCCTGTGGTGATGACACACGCAGTAAACGAAGGTGGCTTTGGATGGGAAAAAGCTGAGCTTTGGAAAGTCTATTTCCCTGCAATGATCTTTGGTTTTCTCGCGATGGCGCCTGCAGCGATTTTTGGTGAAAAATATGGTAAAGGAAAGCAAGTTTTTATGGTTTCGGTGGTTGCGATATTTTTAGCTTTTCTTGCGATGGGATTTGCTACATCTCCTTGGGTTTTTGTGGTAGGCGTCGTACTGTTTTTTATCGGGTTTAATATGTTTGAACCGCTCCTGCAAAGCTTTGTCGCTAAATTTGCTAAAGTACACCAAAAAGGTGCTGCGTTGGGCGTGGCAAATACTTTTGCTTATACTGGGATCTTTTTGGGCGGTCTTTTGGCTGGATGGATTATGCAGCACTATGATAGAAGTGTGCTCGCTATGGTCGTTGCTGTTCTTTCTATTTTTTGGTTTATTTGGGTTGCTACGATGCCAAGCCCAAACAACAGAGGCAATGTCTATCTTGATTTAAATATTTTTGATCGTAATCGTATTGCATCACTGATGACTCATGAAGCAATCGTAGAGAGTTATGTGAATGAAACAGAACATATCGCTGTCGTCAAATATGAAAAAGAGTTGATTGATGAAGATACCATTCGAGGCATGTTAAGATAAATACAAAAAGAGAGTTATACGCTTGATTAAACCTCTCTTTGTTAAAAAATAAATAAATTTCAATATATTGTCTAAAATATTACAAAAATATTACATTTTTTTATTATACTTGTCAACATGAAAATATTAATAGTAGAAGATGATGAACAATTAAACACTGCAATTGTTGAATTTTGCGATCTCCATGCTCTAAATGCAATGGGTGTCAAAGATGGATTTGAAGCGATCGAGGCGATCGACAATCACTATTTTGATCTTTATGTCATCGATATCAACCTTCCCAATGTTAATGGCTTAGAGATCATTACCTATATCAGACAAAAAGACTTGCAAACCCCTATCATTATCATCACTGCTTCTTTAGAAATACAAAGCGTATTAACTGCTTATGATAATGGGTGCAATGAGTATATGAAAAAACCGTTTCATCTCAAAGAATTATATGTCCGTATCCAATATTTATTAAAACTATATGATTTACCAGAGTCTGTTACGTTTCCGGATGATCTGGTATACGATTTTACACAAGAAGCATTTATCCATAAAGGCGAGCTTATCCCTCTAAGACACAAAGAAAAAAGGTTATGTTTTCTCCTGATGAAAAATATGAACCAGTTAGTCAAATTTGAAACCATTTATGACTACGTTTGGGAAGGAGAAACTAAAGAAGGATACCCTTTAAGACAATTACTTGCAGAACTAAGAAGGAAACTTCCTTATGAAGTGATAGTCACTAAAGTAAAAGCAGGATATACGATCGAAAACCCTATAAAAATCCCATAGTTTTGTCTAAAGCTTACACTCTCCAAGCTCTACTTCTCTGTAGGCTACATTCATCAGTTTACAAGCACGTTTCATGATACCTTCTTGCGTAAACCCAAATTTCTCAAAAAGTTGTTCTGCTGGTGCTGAAGCACCAAAACTTTCCATCCCAAGCACATCATCTGCATAACGATAATACTCTGATCCTGTTGCTGCTTCTACCGCAAGCACTTTTGTATTTGGATCAACCACAGCCGATTTATAGGCTTCATCTTGCTCATTAAAAAGGTCTAAACATGGCACTGAAACAACATTTGCTTTAATCCCAAGCACAGCTAAATGACATGCTGCTTTCAAACACGGCATAAGCTCTGATCCAGATGCCATCAAAGTCATATTCGCATCTTTTCTTTGTTTCACGATGTATGCCCCTTTGCTTACGTCACCAAAATCTCTTTTTGGTTTCAATGTTTCTAGCTTTTGACGACTCAAAACAAATCCATGCGGTGCTTTCATGCCAAGTGCTGTTCTCCATGCTTCTACGTTTTCAGTCGCATCTGCTGGTCTCCAAACATAAAAGTTTGGAAGTGCCCTAAACTGAGAAATTTGCTCTATTGGCTCATGGGTAGGACCATCTTCCCCCACCCCAATACTATCATGCGTCCAAACAAAAAAGTTTTGTATCTTAGTCAATGCAGCGATGCGTGCCGAAGGCTTTAAATAGTCAGAAAACACAAAGAATGTTGCATTAAACGGAACGATGGTGCCATAAAGTGCCATGGCATTCGTGATGGCAGCCATCGAGTGTTCCCGGATACCAAAGTGAAGGTTTCTCCCTTTAGGAAAATCTCCCAAATTGGTTAGCTCTGTCTTATTTGAAGGTGCCAAATCGGCTGAACCACCTAGGAAAGAAGGAACTGCTGCTGCAATGGCGTTGAGAATTTTACCATTAGAATCTCTCGTTGCCATAGCCGCTTCCGTAGAAAAATCAGGAAATACAACGGCTGAAAAATCAGGATTGGTTAATCTTGATAATGCCTCATTTTGCTCGATAAGCGGCGCCTCTTTTTGCCTATGAATCCACTCTTTCTCAGCCAATTCACCTTGTTCTAATGCACATCGAAACCGCAACAATACATCCTCAGGAATCTGGAATGTTTGCGCAGGATCAAACCCCTCTTTCGCTTTCGATTCAGCAATGATCTGGTCACCAAGTGGCGCACCATGCGTATGGTGTGACCCTTCTAAATCCCCTGCGCCTTTACCGATGATGGTATTGGCGATGATGATCGTTGGCTTGCTCGCATTTTTCACTTCATCAAGTGCCTTTTCGATATCATCATAACAATGCCCATTGATCTTCTTTACATCCCAGTTTTGTGCCTCAAAGCGTTTAGCCACATCTTCACTCCACGCGATGCTTGTATCCCCTTCGATAGTGATTTCATTGTTATCATAAATCAATACCAAATCTTTGAGTTTGAGATGTCCCGCCAAAGCACATGCTTCGTATGAAATTCCCTCTTGAAGATCTCCGTCTCCACATAAACAATATACCTTATGGTCTATCAAAGCACACGTTTCTGAATTAACTTGATGTGCAGTATAAGCCTCTGCCATCGCGAAACCAACGGCATTCGCAATCCCTTGACCCAATGGACCAGTGGTAATCTCAACACCGTCTGTATGTCCATATTCTGGATGTCCTGGTGTTTTAGAACCTAATTGACGAAAATTTTTCAAATCATCCAACGAAACATCATATCCCCAAAGATGCAATAAGGAATAAATCAACGCGGAACCATGCCCTCCAGAAAAAACCAAACGGTCACGATTGAGCCATTTTGGATTTTTCGGATTGTGGTTTAATTTTTCACCTAAAACAACTGCGATATCTGCGAGCCCCATAGGTGCACCGGGGTGTCCTGAATTTGCTTTTTGCACCATATCCGCCGCTAAAAATCTGATCGTGTCTGCCATCTTTTTGCGCATTTTGTTCTGCTCTGTCATTGCCATTGTGTTCCTTTTTATTGGTGTCTGTAAAGATAAGTTTTCATAAGGGGTTGTAAAGCGTTCTGCAACTTCTCATCAAAGTTTTCAAATCGTCTTTGTAAATCTTTTGCTAGGCTATCCGCCTCTTCGATACTTTTTTCAAGTCCTAAAAGATTTACAAAGCTATTTTTATCTCCATCATTCCCTGTTGTTTTACCAGCTTCTTCTTCGCATTGCGTTTCATCGATGATATCATCTTGTATTTGAAATAAAAGTCCAAGATCAAGTCCAAACGTATAAATCGCTTCCTGCAAAGGTTTCTCAAGTCCCACGATCACAGCTCCCATTTGCATCGACGCTGCGATGAGTTTTCCTGTTTTGTTCAGATGCAGTATTTTCACTTGCTCAAGGCTAAGAGGTTGATTTTCAAAATAGCAGTCGATCGCTTGTCCTAAGACCATGCCATGACTTCCACCATCACGTGAAAGCAACTTCATTAAAGCAACTTTCACATCCGAACGCAAGGGTGCATCAGCGATCAAATAAAATGCATCTGTATTGAGCGCATCTCCTACCAAAGTTGCCGTTACCTCATCAAAACGTTTATGCAATGTTTTGGCTCCGCGACGCAGATCAGCATTATCCATCATAGGCAAATCATCATGAATCAAAGAGTACGTATGGAACATTTCTAGTGCCAAAGCAACAGGAAGCGACGAATCATAAAGCATCGGTTCATACGCATCAACGATATTCAAAAGCAACATAGGTCTGAAACGTTTACCGCCGGCTAAAAGCATCGTACCTAAAGCTTCTTCATACACAGGATGAAAAGTGGTTACTTTTGGTAAATTTGCCTGCAAATAGGCTTCAAATCGTTTCATTATCAGGGTCTTATATTGATGTTTTGGGACGATGCTTTTTCCAGAGCGATCATTGCTAAAATTATATCGAATTTGGCTAAAATAACCGTATGAAAAATGTGAAAAAATTTGCGATCATTACATGGAGTAAACGGTTCATCACCGTGAGTGCGATACTCCTTTGGGGGTTTATCCTTTGGAGTATTTCTAAATCTTCCGCTCCTTTTATGGAACAAGCACCTTATTGCATGGTAAGTACGATGCTTGTTTTTGGTCTTCTCTCTGCCGCGTATAAAGGGCTGGACTATTGGGGAGAAAATCAAAAAAAACGTTAAATGCTGGCTGCTTTAGCGATCTTCTTTAACTGCTCTTCGAGCGAAAGTTTTTCAACATCTATGATAACATCAGCAAGTTTTTTATATGCTTTTTCTCTTTCATTATAAAGTAGCTTCGCCTCTTTTTCTTGTGAAAACAATGGACGTTTTGCTAATTTTTGTTCAGAATTCTTAGCTGTTTTCAGGCGATTGAGTATCCATTCAAACGACGCATCAAGCAACACAACCGTACCTAATTTTTTAAGATTTTTTACCTTATAAAATCCACCCCCGCAAGAGATCATCGTTCCGCTCACACATTTTTCAATCCAATCCGCCGTTGCTTGCTCTTGCGCTCTAAAGTAGCTTTCCCCTTTTTTAGCAAAAATCTCTTTCACTTCTTTGTTCTCTTTCGACTCGATAAGATCATCTGTGTCGATGATGTAGGTGCCATACTTTTTGCTAAAAGCACGGGCAGTAGTCCCTTTTCCTACCCCCATGAAGCCGATCAAAATAATATTTTTTTTCACGTCTTACACTCTGTTGTAACGGTCGATAATTCTTTCTAGCCGCTTACGGAGATTTTTAAGTGCGTTGGTTGCATCCTCTCCTTCGGCTACCAAAGATTCAAACTCATCAAATTGTATCTTCGCCACCCAACCAATCTTGGTATGTTTTTTGATCCCCACAAAACGTACCTCGCCAAAATGTTCAATCGCCATATTATAAATACGTTCTATCCTTTGATCAAGCGTTTTTACTTCTTTGCTCATCTTTTTCCTTTTTAGGTAGCATTGATATTCATCTTCAGTCGTTCCATTTTCTTCAGATGGTGCTTTTAGGTATAATTATAACATATCCAAAAAATAAACAGGTCACGTAAGGATCACAGCGATGAAAAACATACTCATTACGGGGATAAGCTCTGGTATCGGAAGAGCCTTAACGAATACTTATTTAGAAGAGGGGTATCGAGTTTATGGGATCGGTAGAAACTTGCCTCCGAGTTTAAACAAACATCCCAATTTTGTATTTTTCCCGTATGATTTTAAGGATACTTTTTTACTTCGTGCCACCCTCAAAGAATTTCTTCAAAACAAATCGTTTGATCTCGTGATCCTCAATGCCGGTATTTTAGGAAAAATTAAACCTCTTTCCAGCACCAATCTATCACAAATGAAAGATGTCATGGAAATCAATCTTTGGGCAAACAAAGAACTCATAGATGCACTTGTCGAATATGCCCAAGTAACACAAATCGTCGGGATGAGCTCAGGCGCTTCCATCCATGGTTCTAAAGGATGGGGTGCCTATGCGCTTTCAAAATGTGCGCTCAATATGTTATTTCGAATCTATGCACAAGAACTGCCGCATATCCATTTCAATACTCTCGCTCCGGGTGTTATCCGCACTCCCATGACAGAATATATTATCCATGATGTAGATGAAGAACTCTACACTTCTGTCAAAAAGCTCAAGAATGGCCCGATTCAAGATGTAAAGAGTGCAGCGAAAAATCTCATCATAACATTTCCAAAACTTTTAACCTATGAGAATGGAAGTTTTGTCGATATCAGGCAAATGTAATTGTTCTTTTCTATTGACCTAATAAGATAGAAACATACACATAAAGCAATACGATCGTCATCGAAGCAGCTGCCATCATCCATATGGTAGCTACAAGCATCTTCCCACTGATAAACATTTGCCTATATTTATGAAGCAACATTGGAAAAATGAGTGCAGACAAAACGATGGGGAAATACATCGCCGGACTGATATGTAAAGCTTCTATAGCATCATGCACGATAATGAAAGCACTATAAAGAATCATCGAAACAATCCCCAACACTATCAATTGTGCGATCGTAAAAATGACTTTCATCCCTTTTTGATTTTTTTCATCACTGTAGCGCTGCATTTACTTTTCCTTTAAATATCCAATACTTCTCTGATAGCTTCAGCCAAAGCTTCTTTTTCAACTTCCTTAATGGCATTATGATATGCCGTAAAGTCCAATCCTTTTTTAGAAATCTTCTTTTGTAAGATTACCTCTCCCCCATCAAGCTCATCACTCACATAATGAACACTCACCCCGCCATAGGCATCTTCATCTTGATAACTTTTTTCTATCGCATTGAGCCCTTTATGTTTGGGGAGCAGCGAAGGGTGGAGGTTGATACTTTTGATTGTTTGAGTAAACACAGGCGTTAAAATGCGCATAAATCCTGCAAGAACACTCAGATCTGGTGCATACCGTTGCAGTATCTTCACCACTTCTGCATCAAACACTTCTCTCTCTTGATACATTGATGAATCAATGATCTCTAAAGCAATAGAAGCCTCTTTAGCGATCTGAATCCCTTGGGCATTAGGATTATTGGTTAATGCAACCACAATCTCCACCTCATCTGGATCAAAAGTATTGACGATATGAGAGAAGTTTGTCCCCTGACCACTAAAAAGTATCGCTATTTTCTTCCGTGCCATGCCACCTCATTTTGTTCATCTGATTTGATACGTGCGAATTGTAACGTTTCAATTCTTAACAGCATACTCCAATCGACCTATCTGTTCGATCAAATCAGTTGGCAACATCGCAAAAGAAGACAATGCACACTGCTCCGCTGCAATTGCTAAAGCCAACGAGCCATGGATGGCCGCATCGATCCCAGTATACCCTTGCGCAAGAAGAGACACTATAAGCCCTGATAGAACATCACCGCTTCCACCTTTGCTTAACTTTGCACATCCAAGTGGATTAATATAAAGTCGTTCTTCTTGCATAATAAGCGTATTGGCTCCTTTTAAAAGGATGGTGACATGAGGGTATTTGGCATTAAATTTTCGCACCATTTCAAACCGTCTTTGTTGAAGCTGTGTGACGGTAAGCTGTTCTCCCGTAAGTGTTTTCCAAAGAACCACAAATTCTTTAGGGTGTGGCGTGATGACCACCTCTCTCTCTTTTTGTTTTAATATCTCTAAGATTTCTGGGCTGTAAAAACTATCTGCATCCAACACGATAGGAAGATGACTCTTCACTGCATAACGTTGCAAAAATTCACTTTCAAAATGGTCGCCCAAACCCATCCCTATCGCTAATGCCGTAGCACTTTGGGGCACTACGGTCGCATGCATCAAATACGGAGGCGGTGTCACTTTCTCGTGGACAACCAAAGTAGTCAAGCCCGCCCCGAACCTTGCAGCAGCCATCCCCGAGATGATCCCTGCCCCTTCTTTTTCACCGCAAAATACTGCAGCATGTCCAAAATCCCCTTTATGGGTGGCCTGTTTTGTTCGACTTGGTAAACGTATATCTTCTTTTTCAAGCAAACAAGTGACACTTCCCCTCTCATACATCAAAGAGCTTACACCTAGATCGACACGGATGATCTTCCCCACCAAATCTTTCGCTTCATCTAAAAAAAGTGCCTCTTTATAAGCACCCATCGTAATAGTCACATCCGCTTGAAATCCCAGTGGCATTAAAGTTCCCTTTGGGCTAATGCCAGTAGGGATATCACAAGCGATTTTATATCCTTTCAGCGCATTCAGTTTATGGAGAAGTTCTATCGTCTCTTCATTTAAGATTCTGTTCAATCCTGCACCAAAAATTGCATCTACCACAACATCGGCATCTGTAAGCTGATCGACTTTTTTCGCCCCCACCAAATTGGCTCTTTCCCACTGAAGCTGTGCCATCGCAGAAGAAATCCCAAATGGCATATATAACTTTACGTTGTAATCACCATTGATTTGCCGAGCCAAAGCGATGCCATCGGCACCATTATTTCCTGGACCTGCTACGATCAATACTTTACTTCCTAAACGAAAGTGTTCTTGAATATACCGTGCCATTCCCGATGCAGCATGTTCCATCAGTAACTCTTCACTCAATCCATATTCTTCATAACATCTTTTATCAAGTAGATTACAATTTTCAAAAACTTTTTGCATAGAAAATCCCCTTATGTAATGCACTTATTTTATCACAAATTAATTCTAACTCGATATAATCCGTTCCATTATTTATCTATTTTGGCAATGTGCTGAAAAAATCTGATAAGAAAGGGGGTGCTTTTCAATGCCAGGTATTAAACTTACACAACGTGATTCTTTTGATGATGCGTACAGAAAATTCAAAAGACAATGTGACAGAAACCTTATCGTAACAGAAGCGAGAGGAAGAAAAAACCACATCACTGAGACAGAAAAAAGAAAACAAGAGAAGATTTCAACAAGAAAGAAAATCCTCAAAAAACTTTATATGCTCAGAAGATACGAGTCAAGACTCTAATCTTACCTTTATTATGCAAAGCCCTTTTTTAAGGGCTTTCAGTCTACTCTATCATCTTTACAATATTGAAAAAACCAACGTTTACCTTCGATTAAACCTCATCGGTTATACTTCTTCTAGTAAAAGTGAAGTAATAAGAGTTTTTTTCATTTTCTCCCCTTATTTGAATACACCCCTTATATATTCCTCTTTATTCTTTGCTTTTACGAGACTTCATCACTTTGATCTTCGATCATTTCTACCATAGCATTTTCTACCAGAGCATCATCGATCTCTTTTTTAGGCTTGATGCTAGAAACTTGTTTGAGCATCGTCGCTTGACGGATAAGGTTTCCATTCCCTTCACTGAGTTTCTTAAAGGCTTCTTGGTAGCTATCATTTGCTGTTTCAAGTCCTTTCCCCACTTTTTTCAGATCATCTACAAATCCGTTAAACTTTTTATAAAGCTCTTCCGCACGGGTATAAACCTCAGCGATATTTTGTGCTTGCCTTTCGTAACGCCATGTATTTTCAACTGCCCTGAGTGCCACGAGCAAAGTGGTTGGGCTTACAAGAATAATTTTCTGTTTAAACGCTTCATCATAGAGGTTCACATCACCACCTAAAGCACTTAACAAAGCCCCCTCTATGGGGACAAACATAAAAATAAAATCGAGGCTATTAACTTGCTTTAAATCTTCGTATTTTTTATCTGCCAACCCTTTGATATGGGTCTTAATGGAAGCTATATGGGCTTTCAAATAACGTTCTTTTTCCACGTCATCCTCTGCTGCCATATATTCATTATAGGCAGTCAAAGAGGTTTTGGCATCGATAATAATATGCCTATGGTCAGGAAGATTTACGATAACATCGGGTCTGAATGATTTATTTTCATCATCCTTAAGATGCATTTCCCTGGTATATTCATGCCCTTCTCTTAAGCCTGAATTTTCAAGGACGTTTTCTAGCACCATTTCGCCCCAATTTCCTTGTTTTTTACTCTCTCCTTTAAGCGCTGTAGTCAATTTATGTGCCTCTTGGCTCATCTGTTGGTTCAACTCTTTAAGACTTTTTAATTCTTGTTGCAGCGCACTTCTGTCTTTGGCTTCTTTGTCGTACACATCTTCTACTTTTTTCTTAAACTCTGAAATCTGCTCTTTCATCGGTTTAAGCATCAATCCTAAACTCTCTTTGTTTTGTTCGCTAAATTTTTGGCTGTTATTGTCAAAGATCTCCGTGGCAAGATTTTTAAACTGTTCTTTGAGCTGTGTTTCACTGTTTTTTAACAAAGCCAGCTTCTCTTCCATCGATTTCTCTTGCTCTTGAAGTTGTGTTCTTAAAGAAGAGACTTGTCCACTATAGTTTTTGATCTCTTCATTATACTGGTAGTTTCTCATTTTTTCTTCATTGAGTGATTGCTTCAACTCATTTTTATCTTCCTCTAGGCGTTCCACTTTTTCTCTGAGTGTTGCACGTTCTATCTCTTGCTGCTGTGCGCCATTAGCGAACTTTTGGGATCTTAAAACAAAAAAAATAGCGCTCAACGCCATACCTAAAAATATATATAAAATACGCTCCACCACACGATCCTTCTACTTGCTAAAATATTTGATTTTTATTATAACCTATAAAAAGAATTTTACCTCGATTCATTACAGATTAGTTAACTTTTTGCTAAAATCGTACTCAAATTTTTTCAAAGGTTTTTCCATGACATTTACAACGACATTACAAAAAGATGCTATCAAAATCATGCTTCTGGGTTCAGGTGAACTAGGGAAAGAAGTTGCCATAGAAGCGCAAAGACTTGGTGTCGAAGTGATCGCTGTAGACAAATACGAAAATGCGCCGGCACATCTGGTTGCCAACCGTGCCTATGCGATCAACATGCAGGACAAAGAAGCGGTCTTGGCTCTCATCGAACAAGAGCAGCCGACCTATATTTTGCCTGAAGTGGAAGCGATCAGCATCGATGCGCTCTTTGAAGCAGAAGCGAGAGGCTTTCATGTCATCCCTAATGCCGAGGCGGTCAACAAAACGATGAACCGTAAAAATATCCGTGTTTTCACAGCCGAAACGCTAGGTCTCAAAACAAGTAAGTATGAGTTCGTTACTACGTTAGATGGCCTTAAAGAAGCCGGTGCGCGCATGGGGTTCCCTTGCGTCATCAAACCTGTCATGAGTTCATCCGGTCATGGGCAGAGCATCGCAAGAACCCCCGCAGATATCGAAAAATCATGGGAGATTGCCAAAGAGGCACGCGGTGATGCGAGCGAGTTAATCGTAGAAGAATTTGTCCCTTTTGATTACGAGATCACCCTTTTGACTGTACGCAACGAAACAGGAACCAGCTTCTGCGAACCGATCGGGCATGTGCAAAAAGATGGTGACTTTATCCTCTCATGGCAACCGATGCCGATGAGCGATGCAGCCCTCCAAAAAGCCAAAGAGATCGCAAAAGCGGTCACGGATGGTCTTGGAGGTCGCGGGATCTTCGGGGTAGAGTTTTTTGTCAAAGGGGAAGAGGTCTACTTTTCAGAACTCTCCCCACGCCCGCACGACACAGGGATGGTGACACTTATTACCCAAAGCCAGAGCGAATTTGCGCTCCACGTCAGAGCGGTACTTGGTCTTCCTCTCGACTTTACTTTTTATGGCAGCGGCGCATGCGGGGCTTACAAAGCCAAAAATGAGAGCCACACTCCAACGCTCGAAATCCCAGACAACGCTTTCACACAAAACAGCTATGTCAGAGTCTTCGGCAAACCAGAGTCTCACATCGGCCGCCGCATGGCAGTAAGCCTTGTCTTAGATGAAGTGGAAGCAGCCAAACGAAGAGCCACTCAAATTGTTGAAGAGATAACAGATCGCTAATGAATATCGTTATACTCGATGCAAAAACGATAGGGGACGATATTGATCTTACTGTTTTAGGGCGATTTGGGAAAGTAGTGACCTACGAAACCACAGATCCTTCTCAAACCTATGAACGGATTAAAAATGCCACCATAGTCATCACGAACAAAGTGGTGATTTCAAAACTTCATATGCAGCGCACTCCGCTTCTCAAACTGATCTGCATTGCAGCCACAGGGATGAACAATATCGATCTTGAAGCAGCTCAACACATCGGAATAGAGGTCAGAAATGTCGCAGGGTATTCGACACAAAGTGTCGTGCAACATACTTTTGCGATGGCATTTTATTTGCTTGAAAAAATGCGCTATTATGATGAGATCGTCAAAGATGGAAGTTGGAGTCGTTCAGGGCTCTTCACAGATGTAAGCCACCCTTTTCATGAAATCGCAGGTAAAAAATGGGGGATCATCGGTTTAGGGACGATCGGAAAAGAGGTCGCAAAAATTGCTTCTGCGTTTGGGGCAAAGGTAAGTTTCCACTCCACAAGCGGTAAAAACCTTGATGCCAATTATCCGCACGAAACGCTAGATACCTTACTGATCGAAAGTGATATCATCTCAATCCACGCACCGCTAAATGAAAAGACGCAAAATCTCATCCATGCAAATAATCTGCCTCTACTCAAAGACCATGCCCTTTTGCTCAACCTAGGAAGAGGCGGCATCGTCAATGAAACGGATCTTGCTGCAGAGATGACATCGCGAAAACTCTATGCAGGACTTGATGTATTGACTCAAGAACCTATCGATGAAACAAACCCGCTGCTGCAAATCGAAGCGCAAGAGCGACTTCTCATCACCCCGCACATTGCCTGGGCGAGCAAAGAAGCCAGAGTTAAGTTGGTGGAAGGTATTGTTAAAAATATTGAAACATTTTTAGAAACCGTGTAAAAGGAATCAGTTGTGATACATCAACACTATTCACTATTCACTATTCACTATTCACTTGAATTCCAACAGGAATTCCAACAGGAATTCGTATGGTAGATATTCTTGTCGTTGGCTCAGGAGGCGCTGGGCTCACTGCTGCGCTTACTGCCAAAAAAGAGGGAGCCTCTGTACTGGTCGCAGGGAAAAGCTACCCTACCAATTCACAAACCTGCATGGCGCAAGGCGGAATGAATGCTGCATTGGGCAATGTCGAAGAAGATCACATCGCTTCTCACATCGAAGATACGATCAAATCCGGCCATGGACTTTGTAATGAGCATATGGTCCGTAAGATGTGCGCCGATGCACCTGAAGCAATCCGTTGGCTTGAAGCGCTTGGTGTACCATTTTCACGACTAGAGAATGAACAAAAAAGCATAAAGAGCGTTGCCCAAAGAAAAATGGGAGGGGCTTCAGCCAAACGTGCTTGTTATGCACAAGATTATACCGGTCTGAAGATTCTTCACACACTTTATGATAACTGTCTCAAAGAGGGGATCGACTTTTTAGATGAACACTTCTTGCTGAATCTTATTACAGCAGAAGAGACCATTAAAGGAGCTACCTTTTTAGATATACGAAGTGGTGAAGTTATCCAAATCAATGCCAAATCTGTCATCATCGCCACAGGTGGATTTGGGGCACTCTATCACAACTATACTACCAATGCCTTTGGCTCGACAGGAGATGGGATCGCGGCAGTGCTTCGTGCCGGTGGAGCAGTCAGCGATATGGAATTTGTGCAGTTTCACCCTACCGCGCTCAAAAATTCATCGATCCTCATCTCGGAAGCAGCCAGAGGAGAAGGTGGCTATCTTGTCAATGGCAAAAATGAACGTTTTGTCGATGAGCTCAAACCACGGGATGTGGTAGCGCGTGCCATTTTTACGCAACTTGAACAGGGTGAAGAAGTATTTTTAGATCTGCGCCATTTAGGTGAAGAGAAACTGATGACGTTGCTTCCGCAAGAGGTAGCACTCTGCCGCCTCCATGAAAATGTTGATCCAGTCAAAGCACCCATTCCCATTAAACCTGTCGCCCACTATACGATGGGAGGGATCGATGTCGATGATGCACTTGAGGTCAATGGGATCAAAGGGTGCTTTGCGGTTGGGGAGTGCTCTGCGGCGAAAGTACATGGTGCCAATCGTCTTGGAGGGAATTCACTTCTAGAGATCATCGCTTTTGGAAAATTTGCTGGAGAAAATGCCACGAAACATGCCATGTTTGCTAATACTAAAGAGGCTGATGAAACACAACGACAAAAAGACCAAGCCCACATCGAACATATCTATGCACAACCGCATACAGTCAACTTTTATGAAGCGAGAGATGCTCTAGGAAAGCTCATGTATGAAAAAGTAGGAATTGTGAAAGAGAATGAGACACTCAATGATGCACTTGAAGAGGTGATCCATATGCAAGTGTCACTTTCTAAAATGGGGATCAAAGACCAATCCAAAGAAAATAACCAAAACTTAATCGAATTCCTAGAGTTTACCAATGCACTGCTTCTTGCTCCGACCATTATCTCTTCCGCTATCGCTAGAGATGAGAGCCGTGGCGCACACTTTAAAAAAGAATTTGAAGAAGAAGATCAAGCATTTAAAAAACATATCGTGCTTCAATGGAAAAGGGAGGAGGTATAAAATGAAGATCTATATAGTAAGAAGTGAAACCAACATACATCAAGAATATACCCTCCCCAATAAAGAGATGACGCTCCTCAAAGCCCTTTCCCACGTCAAGGCGACACAAGATGCGACGCTCACTTTCTCGGCAGGCTGCCGCGCCTCGGTTTGTGGAACCTGTGCGGTTCGCGTCAATGGAAGAGAGCAACTCTCCTGTGCCTATAAAGTGCGAGAGGGAGATACCATCGAACCGTTGCAATACCACCCGGTACTGCGTGATCTTAAAGTAGACAAACAACCGGCGAAAAAAACCCTATCCGATACCACTGCATGGCTACATGGTTTTCAAGAAGCTTCTCTTAATCACTCAGATGAAAAACAGAGTGAAAGACAAACCGACTGCATCCTCTGTGACAGCTGCTACTCTGCCTGTCCTGTCTATGCGGTCAATCCTGATTTTCTAGGGCCTTTTGCTCTCACCCGCGCTTACCGCTACGCGAGTGATAAACGTGAAACAGATGCCAAATCTATCATCGATACCATCCAAACCAATGGCGTATGGGACTGCACCTTATGTGGAGAGTGTACCATGGCATG
>JBEARN010000018.1:0-16759 GCA_041163165.1 Pseudomonadota bacterium | reverse complement strand
TTTTTTGATAGCCAGAAGGGCATCTTTGGCTAAAATTCTCACATCTTTTTTTGGGAGAAATTTAAATACTTTGATGAGGTCAAGGTGCCCTACGATATCAAATTTGCCACTTTTTGCCATCGCTTCGGTCGCTTGAAAATACGCTTGCCAGATCTCATCGATATTTTTATCTTTCCATCCGCCGATAAATTCAGGGTTGTCAAAACTCCACTTGTCGATAAAATGAACAGAGCCTATAAGATAATCGACTTTTGCATTTAAAACACGATCGTCCATGTGTCCAGGAAGATAATCTACTTCATAACCAAGTAAAATATCAATCTCATTTTGATACTGCTCTTTTGCCGTTAAAACATCTTGCGTATAGGCTTGCATCTCTTCAAATGCCAATCGATAATGGGGGTCGAAATCCATCGGGGCATGTTCTGAAAAACCATAGACATCGATACCAAGTTCTATGGCGCGTTGGATGTATTGATCGATCGTCCCTTCAGCATGGTTGCAACGTGTCGTGTGGTTGTGTAAATCTATTCTCATGGAGTGATTTTAGCATAATAAAGGTAGAATTAAACGCTTAAAATAAATCATATTTAAAAATGGAACACGCAATGTCATCTCAAACAAAAGTAGAACTTTTAGCCCCAGCAGGTAATTTAGAAAAGATGAAAATCGCCTTAAATTACGGTGCAGATGCCGTTTATGGGGGGACAAGTACTTTCTCTTTGCGTATTCGTTCCGGTAAAGAATTTGACATCGAATCGTATGCTGAAGGTATCGCTTATGCGCATGAAAGAGGGAAAAAAGTCTATTGCACGATCAACAGTTTCCCTTTTAATTCCCAATTGAAACTTTATGAAAACCATATCGCCAAAATGGCCGAGTTGAAACCCGATGCGTTGATCATCTCGAGTCCCGGCATCGTTAAAATGGCAGCGAAAATCGCACCAAATATTCCATTGCATCTCTCTACGCAAGCCAATGTGATGAATGCACTGGATGCGCAAGTGTATTATGATCTTGGGGTAAAGCGTATCATTGCGGCGCGTGAGATCAGTTTGAAAGATTGTGAAGCGATTAAGTCAGTGATCCCTGATCTTGAGCTCGAGATATTTGTACATGGATCGATGTGTTTTGCGTATTCGGGGAGATGTTTAATCTCTGCATTGCAAACAGGGCGTGTCCCAAACAGAGGAAGTTGCGCAAATGATTGTCGGTTCCCGTACGAGATTTATGCGCACAACCCAGAAAGTGGCACCACATTTAGGCTGGAAGAAGAGAGTGAAGTAGGTACCTACATCATGAATGCCAAAGATATGAACATGGCGTCACATATCGATGAAATACTGAACTCGGGAGTCATTGATTCTCTCAAAATAGAAGGGCGTACGAAAGCACCTTATTATGCCGGAGTAGTCACCAAAGCGTATCGTCATGCGATCGATGATTATTATGCGGGGGATTTTGATGCAGCGCGCTATCAAGCAGAGTTGAACACGACACAAAACAGAGGGTTTACGGATGCCTATTTGATCTCAAGACCGTTTGAAAGAGATCAGACAGAATCTCATGGGTTCAGTATCCAAAACGGTACCCATCAAGTCGCTGGGCTTGTGAGTGAGTCGGGGGCTACTTGGCGTTGCAAAGATAAAACATGTGTAGGAGATGAGGTAGAGATCGTTTTGCCGGTAGGTGCAACTGTAGCGTTAGTGGATAATGAGTATGGTGCAGTCGTAGAGCGTGAAGGAAGATACTATCTAAGGGTGAAAAAACTTGAAGCAATAGGCGGAAAAACCTTTGAATGTGTTCATAGTGGCGATTTGAATGACATTGTATTGCCGGCTACTTTGCCTGGATACACTATTTTGCGTCGAGGGATCGCAGAGGCATTGGATAAAAAGGGCTTGACCGAAGATTCTACACCTATGAAGATGACACCTAAAGAGGTGTGTGACTAGCCATTGGGGTCTTGAAGTGGCTTTTAGATAAAATGCAAAAAATTTTCCAAAGGAGTTTAAAATGAAATTTGTTTCGATTATTATGGGAAGCAAGAGTGACTATGATGTCGTCAATGAATGTGCGCAAACACTTCAAAAATTTGGAGTGCCATACGAACTGATCATCTCTTCTGCCCATAGAAGTCCTGAGAGAACGAAAAACTATATCAAGGAAGCAGAAGCCAAAGGGGCTCAAGTGTTCATCGCTGCAGCGGGAATGGCAGCGCACTTGGCAGGTGCAGTTGCTGCAAGTACGACAAAACCGGTGCTCGGTATCCCTATGGAGAGCGGACCACTGAAAGGGGAAGATGCACTTTTAAGTACCGTAATGATGCCGGCAGGGATGCCTGTGGGAACACTTGCTATCGGGAAAGCAGGCGCCACCAATGCGGCGTATTTGGCGATCCAGATCATGGCACTTGAAGATGATGAGCTGAAAGTGAAGTTGCAAGAAGACCGTATCAGCAAAGCGAAAAAAGTAGAACTCGATTCTTCTGAGATCGAAACGATTCTATAGGAAAAGAGTAGATATGAACAAAGAGAGCATTACCTTTAGTGAGTTGTTGCTGAAACTTCAACAGTTTTGGGCAGAACAAGGGTGCAATATCGTGCAACCTTATGATCTGCCAGCAGGAGCAGGGACATTTCATCCTGCGACTTTACTCAGAAGTCTTGACAATAAACCATGGTCGACTGCTTATGTGGCACCTTCTCGCCGTCCTACGGATGGTCGTTACGGAGAAAACCCAAATCGATTGGGAGCTTACTATCAGTTTCAAGTGCTTATCAAGCCAAGCCCAGACAATATCCAAGAGCTTTATTTGAAATCATTGGAGTATTTAGGGCTTGATCTTACGCAGCATGATATCCGTTTCGTAGAAGATAACTGGGAGTCTCCAACGCTAGGTGCATGGGGTCTTGGATGGGAAGTGTGGCTTGATGGCATGGAAGTGACCCAATTTACGTATTTTCAACAAGTTGGTGGGATCGCTTGCGATCCGGTGGCAGTAGAGATCACGTATGGTACAGAGCGTTTGGCAATGTATTTGCAGGGGGTAGAATCTGTGTTTGATATCGTCTGGAATCGCAATGGCAATGAAGTGACAACCTATGCGGATGTCCATAAAGAGAGTGAATACGAATTTAGCAAATATCACTTTGAGGTGGCAACGGTCGAGAAGCTTTTGAGCCATTTTGAAGATGCGAGCGCAGAGTGCAAACTTTGTCTAGATGCAGGACTTCCTTTGCCAGCGTATGATCAATGTATGATGGCATCGCACGCATTTAACATTTTGGATGCGAGAAAAGCGATCTCTCAAGCACAAAGACAAAATTATATTTTGAAAGTACGTGAGCTTGCGATCGGGTGTGCTCAGTTGTATAAAGATCAAGAAGAGGAACGTAATATTCGGGTGAAGGGATAAGCTTCCCGTTATGGATGAGTCACGGTTTTGTTTCTTTCTTCATTTTTTAGAAAAACGAAGCAAAAATCTTTCTTTCTCTCGAATCGCTTCGCTTTCAAAGGCGTTCCAAAGAACAGACACACTACGTGTGATGCATAGAAGGAGTTGATCATGAAATTGCAAGAAATCATAGATTTTTTAGATGCATTGAGTCCCTTTGCGTTGCAAGAGAAGTGGGACAATTCTGGTTTGAATGTGGGAGAACTTTCAAGAGAAGTTTCTCAGATCGTTGTTTCTCTTGATATCGATGCAGCTATGATCGACGAGGCTGAAGAAGGTACGCTTTTTGTTGTCCATCACCCGCTCATTTTTGGAAATCTTCCTAGGCTTGATTTTGCAAAATATCCTGCTAACTTGCTTGAAAAAATGATCTTGAAACAACAATCTTTGGTTGCAATGCACACTAATTTTGATCAAACACATTTAAATCAGTATGTGTTTGAAAAAGTACTCGGGTTTAGTTTAGAATCGCAAGAAACTTTTGTATGCAAAGCCAAAGGGATATGGGAATATAGTGAACTGATAAACCATTTAAAAAAGAAGTTGCATCTCTCTGCTGTAAGGGTGGTAGGGAAAAAAGAACAGATTCGATCGATCGCATTGACTACGGGATCTGGCGCTTCTTTGATAGATCAGATCGAAGCAGATTGTTTTTTAACAGGAGATATCAAATACCACGATGCGATGAAGGCAATGAGTGAAGATTTGATGATGGTAGACATAGGCCATTATGAAAGTGAATCCTTTTTTGCGGAAATTATGGCGGAAAAGTTGAAAGTTTTACCTCTTTTGGTTATAATTGCGGATTCTAAAAATCCATTTCATATTGAAACAATATAAAGAACAAGTACACTCTAAAAGGACAGAGATTGAATAAACATCTAAAAGAGCTTATAGAGCTTTCGAAAAATGACAAAGCGATAGATAGTTATGCGCCGGCACTTGCAGCAGCCGATAAAAAAGTAGCCAAAATCGATAAAAAAATAGAAGCAGCACAAGAAGAACTTAATGCGCTCAATGCAACGATAGCGCAAAACAATGGACGTATTAAAACGTTTGAAGATCAACTGACATTGTTAAATCAGCAACTTTCATCGAATGCAAAAAAATCAAAAGATATCAGCAACGAAAAAGAGATGAAAGCACTCTCTATGGAAGAAGATATCGCAAAAGAGAAAATGACTTTTGCCAATGAAGAGATCGAAAGATTGCAAGGAATCAATGAAAAAACGACAGCGCTTTTAAGCGAAGCGAACGAAAAGTTGGAAACGGTAAAGGCTGAAGCACTTTCTGTCCATGAAGTGGTAGCGGTAGAAAAAGCAGAAATCGAAAAAAGTAAAGGGGAACTTTTTTCTAAAAGAGAAGAATTAAGTCGAAATCTTGAACAAAAAGTACTTGCATTTTATGAAAAGATTCGTCTTTGGGCAGGCAATACAGCAGTTGTTCCCGTCAAAAAGCAAGCGTGTTACGGATGTTTCATGAAGCTGAATGATAAAACATATTCCGATGTTATTAAGGCAGAAGAGATTTGTAATTGTCCTCACTGCGGAAGAATTCTCTATATTGAGAGTGTGACTGCAGAAGCATAAATAAGGAGATACTATGGAGAAATGGTTCTTTTTTCTCTATAGTAGTTTCTCTTTTATTGTATATTTTATTTTGCTCCCTTTTTTACTTTTCGTTTCTTTTAAGTCCAAATATAAACATTCTATTCCTGCGAGATTCTTTTTATGGAAAAATACGCCCTTGAAGCGAGATGGTATCTGGTTTCACTCTTGTAGTTTTGGGGAAGCAAAAGCGATTCAGCCTCTAGTAGCTGCCATGCCTAAAGCATTATTGCGGATGAGTACGACGACACAAACAGGGTTTCAAGTGATCAAGGGTTATACGGAAGAAAGTTGTTATCTTCCTTTCGAACCTTTGCTTTTTGCTTGGATAAAACCGCAAAAAGCGTTGGTAGTGATGGAAGCTGAATTTTGGTATTTGCTTTTTGCATTGGCCTCAAAAAGAGGGGCTAAAACGCTTTTGATTAATGCACGGATGAGCGACAGTTCTTTCCCTAAATACGAAAAATTAAGATGGCTTTATCAAGCGATATTTCAATATATCGATGAAGTCTATGCCCAAACAGACAAAGATAAAGAGCGGCTTGTCGCTTTGGGTGCGAAAAATGTGAAAGTGATCGGCAATATCAAGTTAGCCCATTTACCTACGGTCACCACCAAATTAGCAAAACCTTCCAACCTAGTGGTTTGCGGCGCAAGTACCCATGAGGGAGAAGAGGCATTGGTGTTGGATGCATTTTGGAAGCTCAAAAAAGAGGAACCAGATGCAAAGCTTTTTGTCGTTCCACGCCATCCCGAACGTTTTGAAAAAGTGGCAAAGATGATGGAAGCATTTTCTAAAGAGCATCATGGGACGATGGTACGTTACGGTGAGGGTGCACTTGAAGATGCCGATATGGTTTTGGTCGATGCCCTTGGAGAATTGGTCAATGTGTATGCCATTAGCGATATCGTTATTCTTGGTGGTTCTTTTGAGCCTATAGGCGGACATAATGCAGCAGAAGCAGCGCAATTTGGCTGCAAGATCATTTCCGGGCCACACTATTTTAACCAAAAAGATATTTTTGAGGCGATAGAGGGAATCGTAGTGGTAGAGGCGACAAATCTTTCTAAGCGGTTGTTGCAGCATGCGCAACTTAAACCTACAGTGATCCAAGTGCGAAGTGATATCTCACCTATTGTAGAGAGTTTAGAACGTGTTTTATGAGATAAAGGATCATACGGTACACTTGCGTATCAAAGCACAACCGGCAGCGAGTAAAAGTGAATTTTGCGAAGTGTATGGGGAAGATGCGATCAAGATACGCATCAAAGCGCCAGCAGTCGAAGGTGCAGCGAACAAAGAACTTGTAAAGTTTTTAAGTAAAAGTTTTAAAGTGCCAAAGAGTGCTGTGATTTTTCAATCGGGAGAACAGAGCAAAATAAAGATCGTCACCTTTCCCGTAAGTGACCGATTTGAAGCATGGATAAAATTACATCATTATGAGCTATAGGGATCTGGTGAAGAGAAATTAGGGTTAATGTAGTTGAGGGAGCTTTGCTTCCAAAGCGTTATGAAAAGAAGGAAAAAAATGGCTAAAGATAAAGCATATAAAGTTTTAGCGATCTCTCAAGGGATTTCGAACAATAAGGCAAAAGAGTTGATCGACAGAGGATTGGTCTATGTGGAAGATAAAAAAGTAAAAATAGCGCGTGCAGATATTAGCACCGAAACAGTGTTTCGTATCGAATATCCTGCTGAGGTAACGATCCTTTTTGAAGATGAAGATATCATCGCGATCAATAAACCAGCCCAGATCGATAGCTACGAAATACAAGATTCTATCGAAGGTGCAGAGCTTTTGCATCGGTTAGATAGAGATACTTCTGGGATATTGCTTCTTGGGAAAAATAGAGACTTTATCGAACGTGCGATTAAGGCGTTTAAAAAAGAAGAGGTAGAAAAACATTATATTGCTTGGGTTGATGGGGTAGTGTACGAAAAAATCGAAATTGATGAGCCTATTTTTACACTAAAAAAAGGGAAAGCATTTTCAATGATAGATCCGGTGAGAGGCAAAAAAGCGCATACCGTCGTGTATCCTGAAGAGGTGCAGGGGAAAAAGTCCAAAGTGCATGTAGAGATCAGCACAGGAAGAACCCATCAGATTCGTGTCCATCTTGCCCATATGGGTCATCCGATTGTTGGTGATGAGCAGTATGGGAGTCGAACGCAGTCTAAACGGATTTTATTGCACTCTTGGAAGATAAAACTTTTGGGATATGCCTTTACAGCACCGGAGCCTAAAGATATCGCAAGGTATAAGTAAATCTTCGATAAAATCGATCTTTATAATACAAAAATAGGGCAGTAAATGTTTGATACACTCACCGACAGTTTTAGAAATGCCATAGGAAAAATCCGTTTTCATGATGATGAAAAAGCACTCAAAAAAGCGATGGATGAACTCAAAAAATCACTCTTAAAAGCAGATGTGCACCATAAAGTAGTCAAAGAACTTATCGGCAATGTTGAGCTGGAGACGAAAAAAAACGGCGTAGGCAAAGACAATTTTCTAAGAGCGCTCCAAAAAAATCTTACAGATATTTTAACCATAGAGGGAGCACCGAAAGGGTTTACGTTTGCTTCTAAGCCACCGACTGTTGTGTTGATGATCGGTTTGCAGGGTTCTGGTAAAACGACAACCACAGGAAAATTGGCTTATTTTCTTAAAGAACAAAAAAAGAAAAAAGTGTTGATTGTCGCTGCGGATTTGCAAAGACTTGCAGCCGTAGAACAGCTTAGACAGATCACTTCGCAAATAGAAGTAACGCTCGTTGCGGACGAGAAAGCTTCGCCTATAGATATCGTTAAGCAAGGACTGGCGAAAGCACAAAAAGAGCTTTACGATGTTGTGCTGATCGACACGGCTGGACGTTTGGCGATCGATGATGCGTTGATGGATGAACTTGCGGAAGTAAAAGCGGTAGCAGATCCAGATGAACTTTTTTATGTTGCCGATGCGATGACGGGACAAGACGCAGTCAGAACAGCGCAAACCTTTAAAGAGAAGATCGGTATCACGGGTGTGGTATTGTCAAAATTTGATGGTGACTCTAAAGGGGGTGTGGCGCTTGGATTGACGCAGCAGGTCGGTGTTCCACTTCGTTTTATCGGTGCTGGGGAAAAGATGCCAGATCTGGAGCAGTTTATTGCAGATAGGATCGTGAGCCGTTTAATGGGGGCAGGAGATGTAGAATCTCTTGCTGAAAAAGCAGCTGCGGCGATAGACCCTAAAGAGGCAAAAAGGGTTACCCAAAAGATCAAAAAAGGGCAGTTTAATTTTAACGATTTTTTAGCTCAGATGGAGCAAATGAAAAAGCTTGGAAGTATGAAATCTATCATGGGGATGATCCCAGGGATGGGAAATATGGCAAAGCAGATCGGCGATATGGATTTAGAGAATTCTGACGAAATCAAACGGATTAAAGCGATGGTTTCTTCGATGACACCGAAAGAGAGAGAAAACCCTGAGCTTTTGAACAATACACGCAAAAGACGTTTGGCCGCAGGTGCTGGACTCGATCAAATGCAAGTCAATCGTACGTTAAAGCAGTTTGGCAATGCTGCGAAGATGGCAAAGAAAATGTCCGGTAAAGGCGGCATGAAACAGATGCAAGATATGTTGGCACAGATGCAGGGTGGCGGAGGATTTCCACGATAATTTGCTTTGTAAATTCTCTAGATAGCAAGTAGAAGATAGTAGATAAGAGATGTTGGTGTGCGAGCTTGGCTCGTTTTTATTTTGATGCTGGTTTTACAAAAGTAAAATACATCGCATCTGCTATCTATGTAGTTGCTACCTCCTATCTAATGTTTAATAAATTTTTAAAATATAATATGGTAGAATCACGCTCCAAAAAGTATTGATGAGTGTTTTAGTCATTAAAAACAGTTGTCAGTACTTGCGAAATAGAAACAATAATAAGGAAACAATATGACAGTGATCAGAATGACAAGAATGGGTAGAAAGAAAAAACCATTTTATAGAATCGTAGTAACAGATAGCAGAAAAAGAAGAGATGGTGGTTGGATCGAATCAATCGGTCACTACAATCCAGTAAGTGCAAACAAAGACCTTACGCTTGATGCAGAGAGATTGAACTACTGGCTAAGTGTTGGTGCGCAAATGAGCCCAACTGTAAAAAGATTGTCAGGAAAATAATAGTCCATTATGGTCAAAGACTTTCTCCTCTCTTATGCCAAGCTATTGGTCAAAAATCCTGAAGATATTTCTGTAGAAATAGAAGAACAGGATGAGGGATTTGATGAGATTACGATCTTTGCAAATAGCGAAGATATCGGTAAACTTATCGGGAAAGAGGGGCGGATGATCAACTCTATCAAAACAGTCATCTCCGGCTGCAAAGCAAAAGGCGGTAAAAATTACCGCGTTAACGTTAAACCTTCAAAGTAATTTATCTTATGTCGCAAGAGCGTTCACTTATCGCGCAGATAGGTCGTACCGTAGGACTTTCGGGTGATCTTAAGTTTCATATTCATACTGATTTTCCAGAGCAGTTTAAAGTAGGCGCAACGTATCAAAGCAATCGAGGCGCATTAACCATAGCGGATATCAATCTTGCAAGAGGTACGATCCGTTTTAAAGGGTATGAGAGTGTTGAAAGCGCCAAACAGCTTACGAATGTGAAGCTTTTTGCCAATGAGGAAGAAACCAAAGCCAATATTACACTGAAAGAGGGTGAATATTTTTGGTTTGATATTATCGGATGCAGCGTCAAAGAGGGTGATGAGGTCTTGGGTCATATAGAAGAGATCCAGCGTATGGCAGATACAGATTATCTCTCTATCGTGACAGAAAAACATCTTGTTGAATCGGGGATGCCTAAACATTTTTTACTCCCGTATATCGATCGTTATATTGTCAAAGTGGTTCTTGAAGAAAAAACACTCTATGCAAAAGATGCCAAAGATATTTTAGCAGCGAGTTAAACGATGAAATTTTCATTTGTGACACTTTTCCCGAATCTTATCGAAGGGTATTTTTCGGATAGCATTTTAAAACGCGCGATTGAAGACGAAAAGATTTTTATCGATTTTTACAATCCACGCGATTTTACTATAGACAAACATAAACGTGTGGATGCCCCTATGATCGGTGGCGGAGCAGGGATGTTGATGACGCCGCAACCCCTAATGGATACCCTTAGCGCGATAAGACTTGCTTCTGAGGAAGCACATGTAGTATTTCTCTCTCCAGTGGGGAAACCATTTGTCCAAAATGACGCAAAACGTTTAGCTAAAAAATCGCATCTTGTCTTAGTCAGTGGACGCTATGAGGGGATCGATGAGCGTGTGATCGAAGCATATGCAGATGAAATATTTTCAATAGGGGATTTTATATTAACAGGCGGAGAACTTCCCAGTATGGTGGTTTGTGATGCAGTGAGTCGTAATGTTGAAGGGGTGTTAGGCAATAGTGATTCATTAGATGTGGAGAGTTTTGAATCTTCACTTTTAGAAGCCCCTTCTTTCACTAAACCTAAAAGTTATGAAAATCAAGAAGTTGTTTCAGAATTTTTAAAGGGTAATCATAGTAAAATCACGGACTTAAAAAGAGGGCTAGCTTTGTGCAAAACAAAGTATTTTAGGCCAGACTTATACAATAAAGGTATAGAAGATGAGAAATAAATATATTGAGAGCTTCGAGCAAGCACAACTTGAAAACAAAAACATTCCTGAATTTAGAGCAGGTGACACAGTAAAAGTAGCTGTAAACATTAAAGAGGGCGAAAAGACAAGAGTACAGGTATACGAAGGTCTTTGTATCGCAATTAGAGGACAAGGGACAGGGAGAACATTTAACGTAAGAAAAATGGGCGCTAACTCTGTAGGTGTTGAAAGAATCTTCCCAATTTACTCTTCTTCTATCGAGTCTATCGAAGTAGTAAGAAGAGGTAGAGTAAGAAGAGCGAAATTGTTTTATCTTAGAGACCTTAAAGGTAAAGCAGCGAGAATTAAAGAGCTTAGAAGAAAATAATCTTCCTCTTTTTTATCTTCATCAAATGGGGTTTACCCATTTGTACCACTTCATTTTTTAAATCAAATTTAAATTTAGTAGCTTTTATTTTTCATCGCTTGTTGGGCTTCTCTGTTAAGCGTTTTTTCTTTAAGATCAGCACGTTTGTCGTGAAGTTTTTTCCCTTTAGCGATGGCAATGCTTACTTTAGCAATATTGCGTTCATTAAAGTAGATCATGAGCGGAACGATGGTAAGACCTTCTTTGTGCACTTTGACAAAAAGTTTTCCTAACTCTTTTTTATGGAGAAGTAACTTTCTGGGAACACGCGTATCCGGAACGAAATGTTTGTTTGTCGTTTCAAGATGAGCAATGTGCGCATTCATCAGATGCAATTCTCCTTTGATAAAACGACAAAAAGCATCAGCAAGGTTAGCACGTTTGGCCCTAAGTGCTTTTACTTCTGCTCCAGCCAATACAATACCAGCCTCGAATTTCTCGAGTCTCTCATAATCATGTCTGGTTTTTTTGTTTTGTGCTACGATATTGATCGACAAATCGTCCCTTTTTGTGATAATTTTTGCCATTATATCATATAATCCACCATGAAAAATATCGCTACGCCACTAGAAGTACTTTATCAAGACAAATATTTTATCGCCATTAATAAACCGGCAGGATTACTTGTCCATAAATCTCCATTAGACAAGTATGAGACGCAGTTTGCGCTTCAAATGGTGCGTGACCAGCTAGGACAGTATGTCTATCCCGTACATCGTCTGGATAAACCTACTTCCGGAGTGCTTTTGTTTGCTTTGGATGAAGAGAATGCAAAGCAAACGTCACTCCTTTTTCGCAATGGTCAGGTCGATAAGGAGTACATTGCTATTGTTCGGGGGTATACAGAAAAGAATGGAGTGATAGACGCCCCGCTCAAACAGATGCTTGATACGAAAGAACAGAAAGAAAAAGGGGTGACTAAAGAGGATCAAGAAGCCTGCACAGAGTATCAGCGGATCAAAACAGTTGAGCTTCCATTTCCTGTAGGTCGATACACTACAGTACGTTATTCATTGGTCAGGCTTACACCTAAAACAGGGCGGAAACATCAACTCAGACGCCATATGAAACATATCTTTCATCCTATCGTAGGAGATACAAAACATGGAAGAGGAGAACACAACCAGTTTTTTCGTGAACAGTTTGGGTTGCATCGTTTGATGCTTCATGCATCTACAATGAAATTTAAACATCCTGTCACAAAAAAAGCGGTATTCATTCAAGCCCCTATGGATGGTCAATGGAGTGGATTGTTCGAAAAATTTTATTGGACGATGTTAGAAGATAGCATTTAAAAAATTTTTCTATATAAATACGATAAAAATGAAATAGTATTATCCTCTTCTGTGCTATAATATCATCCTTTAATTTGAGGAGAAAGAAAGTGAAGATCATCATGTCTAAAAAATGGTATCGCAATATCATCTTTGTTGGTCTGCTTGGCATGGTTTCGTTGCTCAGTGCAGAAACAGAAGAGGCGATTACCGTAGATGCAAAAGAAATAACCCAATATCAAAATACAGAAAAGCAAGATGTCAAACAAGTGATTGGGGAAATAGAATATGTTCGGATGGTTCCGCCTGATATCGTACTCAAAGCACGTATTGATACAGGAGCAACGACGACATCGGTAGATGCACGTGATATCACTCCATTTGAGCGTGATGGTAAAGAGTGGGTCAGATTTGTTTGCATTTCGGACAAAAAAGAATATACATTAGAGCGAAAAGTGATCAAAACGATCAGTATTAAAAGGCATGATGCAGAGTCGCAAGAACGTTATGTCGTCAAGATGCGTATCGTATTGGGCAATGTGTCTCAACTCATTTCTGTAACGCTAAACGACAGAGATGAATATCAATATCCTGTATTGATAGGGCGAAACTTTTTACGTGATTATTTCGTGGTGGATGTGGCTAAAAAATATCAGTTTAAACCGATGGTTTTACCTAAATAAAAGAGGATTGAATGTCTAGTAAATTTCATGTGGCTTTGATGAGCTTTGGTTTGGTCTTGGTAGGATCTTTGATGATATGGTACAAGGTGGATATTTTGGGTATCCCTTTATTGCCGCATGAAAAGAAATCGGTTTACACCATAGGAGCAGAGATATCTTTCAAGGGGCAAAATAAACCGGTATTGGTCTCGATGGCACTTCCGCAGGCTCAAGAAGGGATGGAGATACTCTCTGAATATGTTGCCTCGTCTGGCTTTGGGTATGTGGAAGCGGATACCAATTATGGGAAAAGAGGAGAATGGAGCAAAAGAAGGGTTTCGGGACCGCAAATACTTTACTATTCCCTCGATGTGATTATGAACGATACCCTTCAATCTTTGCCACCTGAACGTAAAATAAGAAATAAAGAAGAGACGCTAAGTGATTTGCCGGACACACTAAGAGATACAGCAAAAAATCTTTTGGACGATGTACGTGAACGCTCTGCGGACATCCATTCTTTTGCTGCACAGTTGATGAAAGATTTTGGTGCAAAAGAGCCTTCTCAAGCGGTCAAAATACTTCTTTCTCAAGGCAATGAGAGTAAGGTTGATCTTATCTATCGTCTTTTGCGTTACCGTAAAATTACCGTGCAAAAGATTTATGGTCTTTATTTGGAAAGTGATCGTGAAAATATCACGTTGACCCCGATGCTTGATATTTTTGATGGCAAAAAGTGGCAACTTTATGATATCAAAAAAGGCAAAGTGGTACGTGATAAACAATTTTTCATCTGGCAACAAGGGGGTGATTCGATCATTGAAGTGACCGGGGCGGAAAAATCCAATATCCGGTTTTCTATCAGTGAAAGAAAAGTACCTGTAGATACACTGTACACGCAGAAAGATCTCATCAAAAAAGCTGCTATTTTGGATTTTTCACTCTTTTCATTGCCGACTGCCGACCAAAATGCCTATAGGCATATTTTGCTTGTACCCTTTGGTGCATTGATCGTAGTGCTTTTAAGGGTTTTGGTCGGATTAAAAACTTCCGGGACATTCATGCCTGTTTTGATCGCTTTGGCATTTATGGAGACGACGCTTGTGGCTGGGGTGATCATGTTTATCGTGATTGTAGGCATAGGGCTGATGATACGCTCCTATCTGAGCCGGTTAAATCTTTTGTTGGTGGCAAGGATATCAGCCGTTATGATCGTAGTAATCGTGATCATGTCCTTCATGAGTATTTTAAGCTTCAAATTGGGAATACAAGAGGTGTTGAATGTCACATTCTTCCCGATGATTATTTTGGCATGGACGATTGAGAGAATGTCGATACTTTGGGAAGAGCAGGGGGCACGAGAGGTGATGATGCAAGGGGGAGGTTCTCTGATCGTTGCAGTGTGTGCTTATTTTGTGATGAGTGATACTTTCATTTCTCATATTGCTTTCCATTTTCCTGAAGTGATCTTGGTGGTGTTGGCCTTAACGATTATGCTCGGAAGATACAGTGGATATCGTTTAACCGAGTTAATACGTTTTAAACCTATGGTGAGGTAATACAAATGTGGTTTGCAAATCCTTTTAAGCTCAAGAAAATGGGCGTATTGGGAATGAATAAGCGTAATATCGATTATATATCGAAGGTTAATCAACGTAAAAATTATCCGTTGGTAGATAACAAACTCAAAACGAAAGTGCTTGCACAAAATGCTGGTATCGCCGTACCAAAGTTGATCGCCACGATAGAAGCACAGTCAGCGCTTTCGCATTTGAAAGAGATTTTGGAAGGGTTGAATGCCTTTGTTGTCAAGCCTGCAAAAGGGAGTGGGGGAAAAGGTATTTTGGTGATCGTTGCACGTGATGGAGATGTGTTTATTAAGCCGAGCGGACAACGACTTGGTTTAAGTGATATCCATCGCGACATCTCAAATATCTTGAGTGGGCTTTATTCACTCGGAGGCAAAGCCGATGTGGCGATGATCGAGCAGTTGGTAGAGTTTGATCCTATTTTTGACCATTATAGTTATGAAGGGGTTCCTGATATCAGGGTGATCGTCTATAAAGGGTATCCTGCGATGGCGATGTTGCGTTGTTCTACAAAACAGAGTGATGGTAAAGCAAACTTGCACCAAGGTGCTGTGGGTGTAGGTATCGATATGGCGACAGGAAAAGCACTTTATGCGGTGCAGCATAACCATCCTGTAACGCACCATCCAGATACGGGTTATGATTTTTCCGATCTTGAGATACCGCATTGGGAGCAGATACTCGCTTTAGCTGCATCGTGTTACGAAGTAACCAATCTAGGGTATTTGGGAGTAGACATAGTCCTTGATAAAAATCGTGGACCCTTGATCTTAGAGCTTAATGCGAGACCAGGTTTATCGATACAGATTGCTAACGGAACAGGGGCGATCCACCGTTATGATCTCATCGATAAACAAAAAGAAAAACGAAATATTGCGCAAAGGGTTTCGTTCTCTATGCAAGCATTTGGACAAGCACAAAAAATCCAAACCAATGCATCGTGAGCCTTGGTTAAGATTTGGGCTTAAAAAAGGTACTTCCGCTCCCTGAAAAAAACCATCCCTCTTTGGCGACCTCTTTCAGTTTTGGATACGCGAGTAGTGCTGCACGATAAAGGTCATTGAGAATCAAAGGATCATGAATAAGGTCTAAAAGTGTTTTAGAATCGATTTTTTCCCATCCGATGAAAGAGCAAAGATTGAGATTGTTAAGTAGATGGGAGTGAAAGGTTTTATAAACGGTAGCTGTATTGCATCCAATATCGGGCGTATAAAGTTCTAAAGGGAGAAGATTTTCTTCAAAAGGTTCGACGATCTCTCCAAAACCACTGACATTGGCTGAAGGGTAGTTGTAGATAAAAAAAGGTAAATCCGCACCTATCGTGCTTCCTAGCCGCGCAAGTTCATCGGTGCTTATCATCAAGTGACACACCTCTTTTACCAAACGCATAAAAGCAGCGGCATCAGAGCTACCCCCACCTAACCCAGCCTGACTCGGTATGCGTTTAGTCACAACCACTTTATGTTGATAGAAAAAATTAAGGATATCTAAGTCGCCTGTGTGGCTGTTGAGTGCTTTATATGCTTTGTAGATAGTATTGGATTCGAGTGGTATGTCATCGCACCCTTCGAGGGTAAACGTATCGCATTTGCAAGGGACAAAAGTGATCGTGTCGTAAAGATTTTCTACTTGCATAAAGCGAGAAAGCAGTGTATGGTAGCCCTCTTTGTATCCTGTAATCTTTAAAAAGATGTTCACCTTGGCATGCGCGTTGATACTATACATCAGGATCCTTCAAATTTTGGAATACGATTTAATTTGTAGTTTACCATTTTATCTGCTATTTCAATGATGGCATAAAAGCGTTGGCTCTCAATGAGATACATACCGTCTTGCGTAGTTTCAAAATCTTCTACGGCGAGTTTTTTGCCTAGTTCGATGGTTTCATACTCCCCTTTATAGAAATTTGCGGGAATGGATAAATGGGAAAAAGGATCGATCGCTTTTTCATCGTCAAAATAAAAATCCCCTTCATGGATACGATGCAAGCTAGAAAGGGTGCCATCGACTCCTAATTTTTCTGCGATAAGAGCCCCCAAACTTCGGATATATGTCCCTTCACTTACCGTAGCTTCGAAATGGACAAATGGGTGGTTATAGTGTATGAGATGTATGTCGTAAATGGTAGATGT
>JBEARN010000017.1:0-17822 GCA_041163165.1 Pseudomonadota bacterium | reverse complement strand
AATCTATTTGATGTAATTGTAATATAAATAGCTTAGAATGAGGTAGGGGGAATCTGCACAAAATGTGCAGATCAAAGATTAGAGTTGTGGTCCTGCAGAAGCAAAATCAAACTCTCCACCATTGCCATCGTAACGGTGGAAATTTTTCTGGAACATGCCAGCAAGCTTTTTCAGCATCGCATCATATTGTGCCTTATCTGCCCAGGTATTTCTTGGGTTCAGTACTGCCGTATCGACACCTTCCAATGCCACAGGGATAGCCAAATTAAAAGTATCAAGTGTTTCAAATTCTGTATTTAAAATAGCACCACTCAAAATGCCATCGATGCATGCACGCGTATTTTTAATACTCATACGTTTACCCACACCATAAGGGCCTCCTGTCCAACCCGTGTTGACCAAATAAACATTCACCCCGTGTTCATCGATCTTTTCTCCTAAAAGCTTCGCATAGACGGTTGGATGGAGTGGTAAAAATGCTTCACCAAAACAAGCTGAGAAAGTCGCTACCGGTTCCGTAATTCCTCTTTCTGTTCCTGCAACTTTGGCAGTATACCCACTGAGGAAATAATACATCGCTTGTTCTTTGCTCAATTTACTCACTGGTGGCAACACACCAAATGCATCTGCTGAAAGGAAAATGATGTTATTTGGATGCCCCGCTTGCAAATCTTTTTTATGGTTTTCAATATGCTCGATAGGATAAGATACACGGGTATTTTCTGTTTTTGAACCATCCGTATAATCAACCGAACCTTCATCATCCACTACCACATTTTCCAACAATGCATCTTTGACAATAGCGCCATAAATTTCTGGTTCAGATTTTGGGTCAAGATTGATCACTTTTGCATAACAACCACCTTCAAAGTTAAAAACACCATGGTTATCCCAACCATGCTCATCATCTCCTATTAATGCCCTTTGAGGATCAGTTGAAAGTGTCGTTTTCCCTGTTCCTGAAAGTCCAAAGAAAAGACATACATCCCCTTTTTCACCTACATTTGCAGAACAGTGCATCGGAAGTTTCCCTTCAAGTGGCAACCAGTAATTCATCATAGAGAAGATGCCTTTTTTCATCTCTCCACCATACCAAGTACCACCGATGATAGCAACGTTATCTTCTACATTAAAAACCACGAAAACATCTGAATGAAGTCCATGTTCTTTATATTTATCATCGACAGCTTTACATCCGTTATACACTGTAAAATCAGGGGTAAATCTTTCTAATTCCGAATCCGTTGGTCGAATAAACATATTTTTTACGAAATGTGCCTGCCATGCAATTTCGGTAATAAAACGTATGGAACGTTTACTTGCAGCACTTGCGCCAGCATACACATCGGTGACATAAATGTTTTTTCCTGAAAGCTGTGTTAATGTGAGATCAAGAAGTTCATCATAAATCTCTTTAGAGATTTTCGCATTCACATCTCCCCAAGCAATATGCTTATTTGAAGGTGCTTGATCAACAAAATATTTGTCTTTTGGACTACGCCCAGTAAAGATGCCGGTATCACAAATCGCCGTACCCGTTGTAGAAATTTGACACTCACCGTTACGTATCTCATGCGCTTGCAACTCATCATAACTTAAATTATAATAGACATCGCCGATATCTTTTAATCCTAGTTTATCAAGTCCTTTGGGCGTTTTCATACTCATAACTATCCTAAGTTTTATTTTTATTTAAATATAGACAGCAGCACACCTGCTGCTACAGCTGAACCGATAACGCCAGCAACATTTGGTCCCATTGCATGCATCAATAAGATGTTTCCTGGTCTCGCTTCAGAACCCACTTTACTCGCGACACGTGCTGCCATAGGTACTGCAGAAACTCCCGCTGCACCGATAAGTGGATTGATAGGCTCTTTCGAAAACTTATTCATCAACTTTGCCATCAATACCCCAGCTGCTGTACCCGCTGCAAAGGCAAGGAGTCCAATAATCATAATCCCCATCGTTTCAGCAACCAAAAACTTATCTGAAGCAAGTTTAGATCCTACTCCCAGTCCCAAGAAGATCGTTACGATATTGATCAAAGAGTTTTGCATTTCATTGGAAAGTCGATCTACTACACCTGATTCTTTTGCGAAGTTACCTAAAGCAAAAGCACCCATCAACGGTGCGGCATCTGGCAAGATCAATGTGATCATCATAATCACAATGATAGGAAAAACCAACTTTTCAAGCTTATGGACAGTTCTTGTGGTTTTCATCACGATTCTTCGCTCTTCAACAGTAGTCAATGCTTTCATTATCGGTGGCTGGATCACAGGAACCAATGCCATGTAAGAGTAGGCCGCTACCGCGATCGCACCAAGAAGTTCTGGTGCTAACGCAGAAGCGATGAAGATCGATGTAGGACCATCTGCCCCACCGATGATGCTGATCGCTGAACATTGTTTCAAGGTAAAATCTACCATTCCAGTATATTGCGAAAGTGCTGCTGCACCTACCAACGAACCAAAGATACCAAATTGTGCTGCTCCACCCAAAAGTGCTGTTTTAGGGTTAGAAAGCAGTGGTCCAAAATCTGTCATCGCGCCAACACCCATAAAAATGAGCAACGGGAAGAATTCGTTCGCAATACCCATATTGTAAATAATACCTAGCATTCCATGCTCACCTGTCATGTTGGCAATAGGAATATTCGCTAAAAGCCCACCAAAAGCTATCGGCAAAAGAAGAAGTGGCTCAAACCCCTTTGCAATCGCGAGATAAAAAAGGAGGAAGATAATAAGGAACATAATTACCCTACCCCAACTTTGAGCAAAGAGTGAAAGCTCTTGACCTTCACCATTTTTAACACCTTCTTTTGGGTTGACAATGGCATTTAAACCTGTGGTTTCGAAAAAACTTTGAAGAAGTTGAGGAAGCGTTTTCGCGTGATATACTTCCTCTTGTGCTTGTGCAGCGGGTGTTTCATGAACACTTGCTTGCGCAAATAATGTCGATGCAAATACTGCAAATAATAGTGAAAATATAAAATGCTTAAACTTCATCGTATTAATCCATTGTTACTAATAATTGTCCATCTGTTACCGAATCATTGACATTGACATTGATCGAAGCGATCACACCGGCTTGTGGTGCCGCAATATCGATCTCCATTTTCATTGCTTCAAGAATCATGATGACATCACCCTCTGCTACTTTATCACCTGGATTCTTGATGATTTTCCATACATTTCCTGGTGTTTGAGAGTTAATGTGCACAGAACCTTCTCCTGCTATAACCGCTGAAGGTGTTGCTGCCTCTGCGACTGCTGCCACTGGGGCTGAAGGCGTAATTTGGATAGCACCGCTTCCTTCTGCTACTTGCACACTATATTGTTTACCATCTACTACTACTGTATAATTTCCTGCCATATCTGCTTCTCCATTACAATTATTTTTACCTTTTCTTACCATGAGAGGGCCTTCACCCTTCAAGAACGCAATTCCCTTCTGATCACAAGCACAGGCAATGAAAATATTTTCTTCTGTTGCCTCCAACCCTTCTTCTTCTAGCACTTTCGTCCAATGCGCAATCGATTTTCCTTGATCTTTATCCGCAATATCGAGAGGATTCTCTGTGGTTGGATCCAATTTGAGTTTTTCAGATGCCAATTTAATGATCTCATCATCTGCCTGCACTGGTGTTTGCCCAAAGTAACCAAGCACCATACGACCATAACCTGGAGCGATCTGCTTCCATGGACCGAACATGACGTTCGCATAGGCTTGTTGCCAGTAAAATTGACTCACTGGCGTGACAGATGTACCATAACCACCACGCTCTACGACCTCTTTCATCGCTGCAATCACATCATCAAATTTATCAAGATCACCTGCATCTCTCATCATTTGCGTATTGGCAGTCAATGCACCACCTGGCATCGGTGAGAATGGAATCAGTGGTGATACTTGTGTTGCTTCTGGCGGTATCATATATTCAGCGAGACACTCTTTGAGTCTCTCTTCATATTTAAGCACTTTATCAAGCTGCAAATCACCAAGGTTATAGTCTGTCCCTTTGGTTGCGTGAAGCATCGTAAGGATATCTGGTTGACTTGTTCCTCCACTTACAGGTGAAGCAGCCAAATCGATACCATTGGCTCCAGCATCAAGCGCTGCAAGGTAAGAAGCGACAGAAACACCTGCTGTCTCATGCGTATGAAGTCTTAAGTGAACGGCATCTCCCAAAAGTTTTCTTGCCATTGCGATCGTTTCATATACTTTGTGTGGATTGGCCGTTCCTGAAGCATCCTTAAAACATACACTGTCAAACTGAAGCCCTGAATCCAAAATATTTCTCAATGTTTTTTCATAAAAAGCCACATCATGCGCACCTTTGCATCCCGGAGGAAGGTCCATCATCGTGACCACCACTTCATGATTCATGCCATACTTTTTGATCATTTCGGAAGAGTAAATAAGGTTGTTCACATCATTCAATGCATCAAAGTTACGCACAGTCGTTGTACCGTGCTTTTGGAACATCTTTGCAAAAAGATCGATCATCTCACGACTACCGGTATCTAGCATCACGGTATTGATACCACGAGAAAGCACTTGAAGATTTACATCTGGACCAACGATCTCTCTAAAGCCATCCATCATCTTAAATGCATTTTCCTGCAAGTAGAAAAAGAGGGATTGAAATCTCGCCCCACCGCCAAATTCAAAGTGGGTAATTCCTGCTTTTTTCGCTGCTTCTACCGCAGGAAAAAAGTCATCCATCAATACACGACCTCCAAAGACAGACTGAAATCCATCCCTAAAAGTAGTGTCCATTATATCTATATATTTTTTAGCCATTTACGATACCTTTGTTATGATTGTTTACGAAATTCAGTAATTGCTGCGATGATTGCTGCGACATGGTGCCCTTTGTTCTCTTCTGATTGAATGGGTGTTGTTGCTGAAGATGACGAAGGGGTTGAAGATGCTTGCGTAGAAAAGAATTTATTAATAATTTTCGCTTGAAGCTTCATGACTTGAATCATTACGATTAGAAAAACGTATACTACCATCATTCCTAGTAGCATAAACTTTATACTTTCGCCTACGATATGTATTTCCATTTAGACTTACCTCATTGTAATAAGTTGACACATTTTAAAATAGTTTTGCTTGAGCCAAGGTAAAAAAAAGATTATCTTCTCTTTTTTCTGCGATTCGTGTTTCGTGTTGTTTTTTGTTCAGAAATATATGCTTCCATCATCTCATCGACACTCTCTTGATCAAGCCCGATCTGAGATCCCATACTTTGTTGCTCTTTCCCCATCACATAGGAGAGCAGTTTTTCCAACAACAATGTTTGATCCATCCCGTCAAAAACATTCAATAAAGAAGTCGCTTCAGGGGCTATCTCGATATCTCTAATCTTCTCCACCAAATATTCACGCTGATTTTGATCTAATCCACCAGTATTGATGGTCGCCAAACGCATTTCAGCCCCCACCTCTTTTTGAATACGCTGCAATTCTTTAAACTCTTCTGTAGTCACGAGCGTAATCGCTTGTCCACTTTTACCTGCGCGTCCCGTACGTCCGATACGGTGAACATAGCTTTGCGGATCAAAAGGGATATGGTAGTTAAACACATGGGTCACATCTTTCACATCCAATCCACGCGCTGCAACATCAGTGGCTACCATAATCTTTGTTTGTCCTCGTCTGTAAGCTTTGATAATCACTTCTCGATCCATTTGCTCCAAATCACCATGCAACCCAGCAACATTAAATCCAAGGGCTTGAAGATGTTCCGTCAAACGATCTACTTCTCGTTTCATACGACAAAAAATAATACACTTATCCGTTTCCTCCGTTTCAAGGAGTGTCACGATAGCATCATCTCTTTGACTCTCATGGATCATATAGTAGCGTTGTTCTATGACATTATTGGTCGTCTCTTCTTCTCCTACAACAGAAATAAATTCGGGTCTATAAAGGATACTATTTGCCAACTCTTTAATAGGTGCTGGCATCGTTGCAGAGAAAAGCAATGTTTGTCTATTTTGAGGAATATAGTCAAATATCTCCTTGATCTCTTCCAAAAATCCCATATCGAGCATCTCGTCTGCTTCATCTAAAACTACGATTTCTGGATTGAAGCTATCGATTTTCCCTTTTTTATAGAGGTCTTTGAGTCTTCCCGGTGTTGCGACAACGATTTGCACCCCTTTATGGATCAGTGCGATTTGACGTCCATATCCTACACCACCATATACCGTAAGGGTGCGGATACCTGCAAAGCGTCCCAAATGATAAAGCTCATCTGCTACTTGTGTCGCCAACTCTCTTGTCGGCGTGATCACCAATGCCCTTTCTATCTCGCCTTTGGCGATCTTGTCAATCATAGGCAAACCAAATGCTGCCGTTTTTCCTGTACCCGTATGGGCCTGTCCTACCATATCGCTGCCGTTTGCGATGATAGGAATCGCCATCTCTTGGATGGGGCTTGGCTCTTTGAAGCCTGCTATTTTCACACCTTTTGCCAACTCTGGGTGAAAATCAAATTCACTAAATTTCATTCTATACCTTTATTGCGTCCAAATACCTTTGAACTTACTAGAACCTCTTTCAAAGAGACTCTATAAATTCAAAACATCACATTACCAACAGCAACGCCCCAAAGAGTATTCTGTATACTCCAAATGAGATAAAAGTAAAACGTTGGATAAATGCAAGAAAAAGTTTGATAGTCCCATATGCGACCACAAATGCGGTTGCAAATCCTACTGCAAACACGCTCCAATCAACCTGCGCAAACTCATGATAGTGTTTCAAAAGGTCATACCCTGTTACCGCTCCCATTACCGGAATCGCAAGAAGAAAAGAAAACTCCATAGAAGTTTTCCTATCAAGCCCTACTACTAAACCTCCGATGATCGTTGCTCCTGCTCTACTCGTCCCCGGGATGAGTGAAAAGATTTGCGCGATACCAATCCACAGCGACTGCTTATAAGTCACCTGCTCCACTTGCGAAACATGCCCTTCTTTTTCTTGATACCAATACTCTACAATGATAAAAATGATCCCGCCAACGATAAACATCCAAGCGACTACATGCACCGTAAAAAGTGTTTTGATCTCATCTTTAAAAATAAAACCGACAATTGCTAACGGCAAAAATGCAACAAAAAGTTTTTGCCATAGCACCCTTTTTTTCAAACTCACTTTTTCTCTGTAAAGAAGCAGTACCGCAAGAATTGCGGCAAATTGGATGATCACTTCGTAGGCTTTCATCAGCGCATCTTGAGAAACGCCTAAAAACCCACTCGCCACGATCATATGTCCTGTAGATGAGATAGGTAAAAACTCCGTAAACCCTTCAATAATTCCTATCATAATCGCTTGAAAAAAATCCAATCTCTTCCTTTAAATCATACCTGCAAAATAACTCTTATCTTTTGCAAGAAGTGCTTCAGGTGCCCCATAATCAACGACCCTTCCATCTTCTAGCACATAGATAAGCTGAGCACTTTTAATCGTACTGAGCCTATGCGCAATCGTAATCACTGTTTTTTCTGCTAAAAATTCTTGCAAAGCATCAAACAGTTTGAGTTCGGTATGCACATCTAACGCTGAAGTTGACTCATCAAAGATGACCACTTTAGGATCTGCCAAGATCATTCGTGCTATTGCAACTCTCTGTCGCTGCCCTCCACTGAGCTTGATACCATCTTTACCGATGCGGGTATCAAGTCCTGAATCTAAACGTTTTACGACATCTGCAAGCTGCGCTATCTCTAGAGCTTCAAAAATAGCCTCATCGCTGTATGTGTTGCCTAACGTTAGATTAAATCGCATTGTATCATTAAAGAGTTTAGGATGTTGCAAGATAAGGTGAATATTTTCCCGAATCATTGAAAATGGCACTTTTTTGTTAGAAACCCCATCATAAAAAATCTCCCCTTGATGAAACGGATAAAACCCTACTAAAATATTTGAAAGCGTCGTTTTTCCAGACCCGCTTGCACCTACGATCGCAACTTTTCCACTTTTTGAAATCTCCATTTGGACATCAATTAATACATGTTTATCTTCATGATAAGCAAAAGTGAGCCCTCTTACTTCAATGCCAACAGCCTTTTTTCCTTCAAATGGGTTGACGCTTTTTGGTATATGCGGTTCTTGCTCCATCTCATAAATACTATTGATCCTATCGCATGCTGCTTTTGCCGTAGAGAGCGCATACTGAAAGTTAATGATATCCTGGGTCGGTGTCACCATGACCCACAGATAAGAGAAGATCGCCAGCATCAACCCTACAGAGAGATCACTGTATGCCACTGCCAAGATGCTGACACCTCTAAAAACCTCGTACCCACTTAAAAAAACCAAAAAGGAGTATTTCATCGCCGCTTCACTTTTGTATCCAAAAGCAATGGCATGTTCTTTGAGTGCTTTGGCTTTGGCATCACTTTGATCAAAAAAATATGTCTCTTTATTGGCGGCACGTATCTGGTGAAAAAGTTCTAACGTTTCATTGAGTGTTGATTGAAATACTTCTACCGCACGATTTTCTTCTTTTTTTAGTTTACCGATATTGCGTGAAAGCTTGGCAGTAAAAAAAACCACGATAGGGTTGGTGATCAAAATAAAAAGTGCCAACTGCCAATGAATCCAAAGCAATACCGCTGCAGAAAACAACAACGTAAAAGAAGCCAAGATCAATTTTGAGATCGTGCTACTGACAAAGTTGTCGATCGTTTCTACATCGGTCACCAGCTTCGATGTTACTGCTCCAGCATGCATCGTTTCATATTCTTTCAGAGAAACCCGTTTCAGATGATGCAACAACGCATGTCTCATTTGATACGTGATATTTTTAGAAATGGTCGTAAAAATTTTACTTTGAAAAATACCTAAAAAAGTAGAAGCGATACGCAATGCAAGTATCAGCACTAAAACAAAAAAAACATACCCTTTTGTATCAAGCGTAAAAAGATGCGCGGACACCCATCGGACGAAACCATGATCTTTACCCAACAACAATTCATCTACTAAAATTGGGATCAATAATGGGATAGCCACCACAAGTAATGTCGAGATGAAAGCGATTGCATTTCCATACAGAACAGACTTTTTGTAAGCAAAAAGTTGCCTGACAATACCCTTGATCTTACACCTCTCTTCTTGAGACACTACACGCTCCGATTTTTTGTTGCTATTATACTAAATTAGACTATAATAATGCTATGAAATTTGAGTATTGCACTATTACAACGACCACAGACGACCCAATGATAGGAGAGCTTATCGCGAAAGCTTTACTAGAAGCACGACTCGTTGCATGTGTTCAATCATTCTCCATACACAGTCAATACAAATGGGAAAACAAGCTTGTCAACACCCCTGAAATAATGTTGCAAATGAAAAGTAAATGTGCTCTTTACCCGCAGATTGAAGCACGCATTAAAGGGTTGCATCACTACGAAGTCCCTGAGATTATCATGACGCCCATTCTCGATGGTAATCAAGATTACTTAAGATGGATAGATCTTGAAGTAGTTCGTTAAAGCGCTATTGCAGCGTTCAGTGTTAAGAAAATAAAAGCATTTTGAAAAAATGCCTACCGACACTCTTCACTATTCACTTTACGAAGCAATCGGATCAATGATACTGAGAATTTCTCTCAAATCTTTCACATCTATGCAATGTGTCGCCGCTTCTTTGAGTACAGGTTTTGCACAAAATGCAACTCGTGTATCAGCATGCGCAAACATACTAAGATCATTGGCACCATCACCAACTACCAGTGTATCAGCTCTATCCACTCCTAACAAAGATTGTAGACGTACGATCATATCCCCTTTAGCGTTAGAGTACATCATCTCTCCACCTACCTGTCCTGTCAAAATACCATTTTCACTATGCAAAAAGTTTGAAAAATCAGCATCTAATCCCAACTTTTTCGCTGCAGGAGCGGTCGCATTTCTAAATCCGCCAGAGAAACAAACGACCGTATAGCCACGCTCTTTAAGTCCAGCGACCACTTCGAAAGCGCCTGGCATCATAGGAAGATCAGCGCAGATTTGGTTCACTTTTTCTTCTTTTAATCCCTCGATAAGTGACACCCTCGCCACCAATGATTTGAAAAAATCCAACTCCCCTGCCATCGCTCTTTCCGTGATCTGCGCAACTGCTTCTTCCAGTCCAAGAGGTGCCGCCAAAAAATCGATGGTTTCACCATCCATCAGTGTCGAATCAAAATCAAATACAGCCAGTTTTTTACTCATCAATATCCCTTAAATACGTCTCTATAGATTATTTTGATAGAATTATAACAAAAATCTAAAAGTAGTCACTATGTATGAAAAATTTTGCGATATTCTTTGCAACGATAAACCTTTTATTACGGTTGAAATCAATCCTCCTCACGGCGCTTCCATAGATGGGATTATCGATGAGATCGAGAGACATCAGCTGCATGAAAAGGTGACTGGTTTTTCTTGCACAGATAACCCTTTGGCAAAACTTAAAATGAGTGGGCTACTCTCGGCGATTAAAGTGCAACAAAAGTTCCAAAAACCGGTCATCGCTACGATGAGTATGAGAGACAAAAACAAGCTCTCGTTGCAGTCCGATATCCTTGGGGCAAACGATTTTGATCTGCGTTGCATCCTTGCCTTGACTGGCGATCCTGCCAAATACTCTGATCAACCCGATGTTAAAGGCGTCCTTGAACGTGACTCCACACTGCTTTTAAGCATCATACATCACTTAAACAAAGGAGTTGACTATAGCAATAAGCCGCTCACTCCAGCCCCAAAACCGATCTATCCTTTTGCCGTAAGCAATGCTTCAGCGAAAGATATGAAAAGCTTGCAAAAACGGATGGTCAAAAAACTAGATTATGGCGCTAGAGCGATCATGACTCAACCAGTTTATACCGCCGAAAATGCGAAAGAGCTCTTGGCTCTTTTTGAAGAAGCCAAATCTATGAGCGTAAGAGAAACAGCGAAAGAAGCCCATCTTATTTTAGGACAATTTCCCATCGTTCGGGCAAAAACAGCAAACTTTATCAATGATAAAGTGCCAGGTATTTCTGTCCCAAAAGAGATCATAGATGCAATGAACCTCGCCGCGATGGATGGTGAATCAAAAGAGCAAGAGGTGGGATTTGCGCTCTCTAAACAAATTTTTGATCAGATGATGCAACTACATGGGAAAGTCCATCTGATGACACATAACCGTTTTGACCTTTGTAGCGAATTGATAGGATAAATTCACATTTCCTTAACACTATTTCACTATAATATTTAACATTTTAAAAAAGGACAAAGAATGAAAAGATTACTACTTTTATCTCTATTGTGCGGTAGCACACTTGTAGCAAACCAAAATGGTGAAGCGATTTTTGATGCAAAATGCAGTGCATGCCACCCTAAGATCATGCCAAGAGACATGGCGGCCAATCCTGCAGGAAGTCAAAAATTTATGGCAATGGTAGCTACTATCAAAGCCCCTCCACTTCCAAGACTTGTAGAATATTTGCAAAGCCAGATCGAAACAAAAGAGGATTTTGTGGTATTTGTTTCAGACTATATCACCCATCCAAGTTTAGAGAAAGCTAAGTGTCGCAAAGGTGCTTTACAACGTTTCGGTGTCATGCCGGCTATCGGTCAAGCGATGACCGAAGAAGAGAAACAAGCTGTTGCCAAATGGATGTACGATTCAAAATCCACTCCTAACATGATGAAAATGGAGATGAAATGTGCGGCAGGAAAATGTGGCGGGAACAACTAACCATGTCAGAACTCAACAAATTTCGTCTTGTCAATAAAATAGAAGGTATCTCTTTCATCATTCTTGTCTTTATTGCGATGCCGCTCAAATATGGCTTGGACTATCCTTTGGCTGTTAAAATCGTTGGTATGACACATGGACTGCTTGTCTTTGCTTTCATCTATCAGATCATCGAAGCCAAAAAAGAAGCAAACTTCACCCTCAAAGAAACTGCGATATACGCTATCTTGTCACTGCTACCTTTTGGATCGTTTTATACAGAGAGTTTGCTTCGGAAAAAATAGGAAGTAAAAAATAGTAGATAGCAAGTGCTGTAAGCATTGCAGTACAATGCATTCAAACCCCGCTACTTACTATCTTCTATCTGATGAAAAACAATCTCATTGTTTTTCATCACACCTATGCTATTTTGACAAGCCAAGGAAGGTAATGAAATATATTTCCCTATCTTCTTCGCTTGATGGAAATGCCCCTCTATCACCAAATCAGCTTTTGCATAATGGGTTAAGATCTTCTCCACTCTTTGTTCAAATTCCTCAAAATGGAAACAGATATTTTTTTCAGAAAGCTTTTGCATCCGGTGATCGATGATCATTGTTTGCCAAGGTTTAAGTAGCATGAGTGTCAGTTTGTTGCGCAACAATTTACAATAAAGGTTATATCCGAATCCTGTTGCATATTTGTCTCCATGCGAGAGTGCAACCATTTTTTTATCTAATTCAAAATAAATCGGCTGCTCTTCTCTGCGATAGACATGGATATAAGGGAAAAGGTCTTTTAAGCAAAAGTCATGGTTTCCCTCCAAATAGTGTATCTCTATCTTTTGCGAAAGCGACTGAAGTAAATTTATCGCCTTTTGAGAAAAGGTTTGAATATAGTCGTTATACCCAAAGAGTAGATCGAAGTTATCTCCCATTAAAAAGAGTTGTGGTGGATTCAATGCTCCAGAATCGATCTTTTGAAGCAGTGCGAGAAATAGATCACCATGATGAGGATAATGCGAATCAGCGATGAAAAGAGCACCCTCTTGAATACTTCCTAATTTCTCACTCATTGCTATATCCTTTCTTTACTTTTTTAAAAAAAGTAGAACAAAAAGCGTCATCCTCTCGAAACGCGACGGAAGTTCCTTGCACTACTGCATCACTTCCTGCTTTCAAGGTCCTTCGGATGACAAAAAATATTATATGCATTATGCACTGTGGTTATGGCACATAAGCCACTACCGGCAATCCCATCCCTTCATCATACCCACACATGAGGTTGGCCGCCGCCAATGCTTGTGAGCTTGCCCCTCGCAAAAGATTATCGATCGCCGAACTCACAAAAAGTGCGTTGCCACTCTTCGCCGCGTAAATATCACAAAAATGTGTCCCTGCTGTACTTTTGATATCAACCGGATTTTCACGGATACGGATAAATGGATCATTTGCATAATGGTCTTTCAGTACCTCTAATGGATCGATATCTTCTTTGAGCGTTGCATAAATCGACACCAACTCTCCACGCGTTGCAGGGATAAGATGCGGAACAAAATGAACTTGCATCTTGGTTCCGTGTATTTTTTCTATCTTCTCAGCGATCTCAGGAGCATGTCGGTGCTTGAGTGGATTATATGCGAAAATGTTGTCATTGATCGTTACAAAGTGGGTTGATTCATCAAGTTTTTTACCTGCGCCACTTACGCCGGATTTGGCATCGACAAAAAGCGGGCTTTTCGCTTCGATGTAAGGAATAAAAGGCAAGATTCCTAAAAGTGTTGCCGTCGGGTAGCATCCTGGGCTTGCTGCAAGGTTTGTCGTTTTGAGCGCTTCTTTATAATACTCTATCAAACCATACGTAGCCTCTCCAAGATGCGCTTTATCTTCATGCGGACAATAATAAGCTTCATACGTATCGAGTTCAAGTCGATAGTCAGCAGAAAGATCCACTACTTTCACCCCTTGATCTAAAAGTGTTTTAGCAAACCCCATAGAGGTTTTATGCGGCAAAGCAAGAAAAACCAAGTCACATTTCTTTGCTGCGATTATCGCATCTGCTTTTTCCACAGATAAATGAATCACATTTTTCAATGAAGGATGAAGACTTTCAAGAGTTGTATTTCCCTCACTTGTAGCCAAATAAGTGAGTTCAAATCCATTATGGGAAACCAACATTTTAATCAGCTCTAGCCCTGTATAACCACTTGCTCCTACAACCCCTACTTTCACCATCTAAAACCCTTTTATCCTAAAATGATCTCTCGATAAAAGATCTCTTCTATATCGTACATTTTCTCACCTGTTGGCAACACCAAAGAGACTTCGTCCCCCTCCTCTTTTCCAAGCAATGCTCGCGCCATAGGCGACTGAATAGAGATCAACCCTTTCGCTGGATTTGACTCTACGCCTCCGACGATGGTGTACGTCACTTCATCCCCCGATTTTTGATCGGTCAAAAGCACAGTAGAGCCAAAACTGATTCTTTGGTGCGCCAACGTAGAGGGATCGACCACTTGAGCACGACCTACAATATCGGTCAACTCAGCGATCCGTGCTTCCATCAAACCTTGTTTCTCTTTGGCTGCATGATATTCGGCATTTTCTTTAAGATCACCTAGGGCTCTGGCTTCATCGATCACTTTTGCGATTTTACCTCTCTCGACAGTTTTCAATCCCTCCAACTCTTTCGAAAGTTTGTTGTACGTGGTTTTTAACATCGGCTCTTTTTGCACGATCATCCTTTATGTATAGTTGTTAAGTTGCAATTGTTAGGTATTATACCAAAAAGGTTATAATAGCGGTCAAATAAAACAGAGTAATACATGATGAAACAAATATTAATCACCAATGACGATGGATTTGAATCCGAAGGGTTGCTTGCGCTCGTTGAAGCACTACAACCTTTAGGACATGTCCGTGTGGTAGCGCCTGCTACTGAAAAATCAGCATGCGGACATTCACTTACACTTACCAAGCCTTTGCACTTTGTAGAAGTCACTAAAGATTTTTACAAATTAGATGATGGGACACCTTCAGACTGCATCTTTTTAGCACTCAATAAACTTTTTACCAAAGAAAACCGTCCCGACATCGTCATCTCTGGGATCAACATCGGCTCCAATATGGGGGAAGACATCACCTATTCTGGTACTGCATCTGCTGCGATGGAAGCAGTCCTCCAAGGCATTCCGGCGATCGCTATCTCTCAGGTCTATAAAGAGGATGGAGCAAGTATCAAAACAGAAGGGTATACTCTGGCACAAAAAAGCATCGCTACACTCGTGCAAAAGATTTTTGAAGGTTCTTTCCCTCTGCCTCCGCGTAAATTTTTAAATATCAACATTCCAGCTATTGCCGAAAGCGAATGCAAAGGATTCAAAGTGACTCGCGCAGGAAACAGGCTTTATGGTCACCATGCAGAGGTGCATCATAACCCAAGAGGAAAAGAGTACTACTGGATAGGACTCCCTTCTCTTGGGTGGATGGAGACGCAAGGTCATATCACCGATTTTGAAGCGATCAATGATGGGTATGTCTCGATCACCCCTATTCATTTAGACATGACTAGTTATGACGATATCACTTCACTGGAAGAGTGGCTATGAGATTTGAGCGTTGTCGTATGCTCTTTGGTGAAGAGAATTTTCAGAAACTTCAAACAGCCAAAATACTCATCTTAGGTGTTGGCGGTGTAGGCTCGTATGCCCTTGATTGTCTTTATCGGTCAGGGGTAAAAGAGATCACTATTTTAGATTTTGATATCTATGATGAAACCAACCAAAACAGACAGATCGGCTCGGAAGCGGTAGGAGAAAAAAAAGTAGAACGCCTCCAATTTCTCTATCCAGGAATCCAAACGATCCATGAACGGATGACAAAAGAATGGGTCAAAAGTTTTGATTTTGAGCCTTACGACTTAGTGATAGATGCAGCAGATACTACTCCAGTGAAGATAGAAGTGGCTAAAAAATGCTACAAAAAACTGATCATGGCATTAGGCTCTGCAAAACGCTACGATACCAACAAGATCGAAGTCGCATCCATCTGGAAAACCCATGGCGATGCACTCGCAAGAAAAATACGAAACGAACTCAAAAAAGCCAAATTCGACAGAAACTTTACCGTGGTTTTTTCTCCCGAAGAAGATAAGTGCGTGGAGAAGGGTTCCTGTGTTGCTGTGACGGGAGCCGTAGGACTTACGGTTTGTTCAGAAGTGATAAAAAGAATACTCAAACCGCTGAGCGCTCAACATTGAGAAAATAAAAAAAGTGTTGACTTTTAGTTCGGGATGACGTTGGAGAAGAGCATTTCAGAAGAAATGCTTATCTACGCTATTCACTACTCACTATTAACTATTCACTAATTTCCTGTTTCTCGCTGCCAACAACGTAAGCACGAACAATGAACCCACGGCATAGTAAATCCAAACAGGAATCGGTATAGGATCGCCTGCCGCATACGAATGCAATCCTCTCAGATAATAATTCACGCCAAAATAAGTCATCAATACTGTAGAATACGACCAAAGTGAAGCCACGTTAAAAATGAAGTTGGACTTCAATCCCGGTACAAATCGTAAGTGCAACACTGTCGCATAGATCAAGATCGTGACTGCTGCCCAGTTCTCTTTAGAGTCCCATCCCCAGTAACGTCCCCAACTTTCATTTGCCCATACACCACCAAGGAAGTTTCCAATAGTCAGTAAAATAACTCCTACAAGCAGTCCCATCTCTGAAAGGTTGGTTAGTTCTTTGATAGAACGGTCGATATTTTCATGCCCACTTTTGCCTCTGAGAATATACAAGATCAAGACCAAAAGCGACAAGATAGAACCAAGCCCAAGGAAACCATCTCCAGAGATAATGGTCGCCACATGGATCATCAACCAATACGATTTGAGTACCGGCACAAGATTGGTGATCTCGGGATTAATGAAGTTCATGTGTGCCACGCCCATCGTCACACCTGCCAAGATCGCTGTACCTGCCAATGCAAAAGGTGAACGTCTTGCCAAAATAATCCCTGCTAACACAGTTGAAGCAGCGATAAATACGATCGATTCATACGCATTTGACCATGGAGCATGCCCTGCAATATACCAACGGATACCCAGTCCTGTAATATGAGTGACAAATCCTAAGAAAAGTATGAGCACGGAAAATCGCATCACCCATTTGAGTGAAAACCTAGGGTTGATCACATTGATAAATGCAAGAATCACCACAAAAAGCCCTAACAGGAGATAAACAGGGACCAGTTTTCCGAAGAGTCCAAATTTATTGTATTTAATCTCCCACTCGATATGTTTAGCAGAAGGGATCACTGCTGCACCAAATTTCTCTTGGTACTGACGTATTCCATTGAGTGCTAAATCCGCAGAATTCCAATCACCGGTTTTAAGACCTTTTGCGACACTTTGAAAGTAAGCAGAGATACTCATCTTCACAAAGTCTGCATATTCCGAAGAAAAATTCTTGATCGCATCCATAGGAGCCATCCATTTGTTGTTGTCATCACCTGGTTTTGGATAAAGTGCCAAAAGAGAGCCTTGGTATGCCATAAACGCGACATTCACACGTTCATCTACTTTGATCAACTCTTTGTCATACTGAGACTGTTCAAGTGGCTTTTTCTTACTCGCTTCGCTGACATCGTTAAAAATTTTGTAATCATTATTTTCTACGGTAAAAAAGTCTGTAAATTTAGCATATTTTGTCTCTTCGGGAAGCCCAAGTACAACTGCAATCTTTTTATGTCCGATTTTGATCATAGGTACATTTTGATAAAGCTCAGGCTGCATCACCATCCCAAGGAACATTTGCGTAGGCTCAAGATCATAGAGTTTTGATTTACCTGTCACTTTAGCGATGACTTCATGCGCTACTGTATCCATCGGCTTCATACGCCCACGGAAATCCTGCACTGCTAATTTTCCAAAATTCAACGCATGGTTACGATCATATTTTTGCATCGTTTGCAATACATCAGGTTCTACGGTCGGCGATGAAGATGCTTGAAGATTTTGAGGTGCAAGAGCAAACATCGTCATCAAAGCAAGCGCTGTTGCAGAAGCTTGTAGTTTTTTGGTTCCCTT
>JBEARN010000016.1:0-18286 GCA_041163165.1 Pseudomonadota bacterium | reverse complement strand
ATGTCTATCGTGCTCTTTTGCATCCATGCTGACGATTTGCATACCGATGTTTGAAAAGAGTGTTCTAGCGACTTCTTGTTGGTGTGTCCCACTTTTTTCTAAGTCACAGAGTACCACGACTTTATTTTTATAGAGCCCCTCTAATGCAGCGGTTGGACCAAATTTTTCTGTTCCTGTCATAGGATGCGCGGTCACAAAGTTTTGACGAATTTCCTCAGGGATGGAGAGTGAAATTTTTGCTTTGGTACTTCCTAGATCGATCACAGTGCAAGTGTCATCCAAAGGGGCTAATTGTTGTGTTATAGCGATGATCCCATCTACGGGGATGGTCAAAAAAATGATGTCGCAGGTTTTAAGCGCCTCAAGAGAAGAGGCGATCTCATTAACCAGTCCAAGCTCAAGCGCTTCTGCACAGTGTGTTTGGTTATGATCCAAGCCTATAAAATAGTACGGTTTATCACACTTTTGCATCGCTAAACTTAAGGAACCCCCCATGAGTCCTAAGCCTATAATCCCAACTTTGGTCGCCGTCATATTTGAGCCCTTCAATATTTTGGAAGAGTATAGCATGATTTCTCTGTCTGTTATCATGTTTTTATTCAAAAAAAGGTAGAATGATGCCAAATTACATGAAGGTTTTCCGATGATTAAAAAGATGGCAATTTTTCAAATATTTCTTATTTGGTTTGCGACAGCTTCACTCCTTTTGGCGCAAACAGTAACGCAGATTAAATTTGAAGGGCTTTCGCACCTTTCTCCTGCAACAGCGAAAGAGATAGCAGGGATTCAAATAGGCGATGAGATCAGCAGCGCAAAGATTAACCAATCGATCAAAAACTTCTTCTCGCAAGGGTATTTTAAAGATGTATGGGTAGATCAGCAAGGCAGTGTGTTGGTGTATCATTTTAAAGAGAAATTGGCGATTGCAAATATTGAGATCAAAGGGTATGGTTCTGGGGATGAAGGGACAAAGCTTCTTGATGGGATCGGTATCAAAAAAGGCGATCTTTATGATGACAGACGTATGAAAAGTGCCAAAAAAACTTTATTGGCGAAGCTAGAAGCGCAAGGACTTTACAGCAGTGTGGTGGATGTCTCTACTACACCAGTCGGAGAAGGGAGTGTTTCGATCGTTTTTGATGTCAATAAGGGTGAAAAAATCATCATCGAAAAGCAAAACTTTGTAGGGGCACATGCGTTGGTTCAGAGTGATCTGGAGCTTGATCTTGCGAATAAAGAGAAAGATTTTTTAGGTTGGATGCCTTGGAGAAACAACGGAGAAGCCTCAGTTGAACAATTAGAGTATGATTCTTACAGGGTCAAAGATATGTATATGCGTAAAGGGTATTTGGATGCTTATGTGAGCAAACCTTTAATGCGTGCAGATCTTGGATCCTATAGAGCAGAGGTGGATTATCAGATCGTTGAGGGAGTTCAGTATCGTGTAGGAACGGTAGGGATCACTCAAAATGTAGAAGGGCTTAAAACCAAAGACCTTGAAAAATTATTGACCTTGAAAGCAGGGAAAATATTTAACATCAAGCGAATGCGTAAAGATATGGAGCTGTTGCAAGATGAGGTCGGAAATCTCGGATATGCGTTTGTAAAGATCGCTCCGCAGATGCACAAAGAGCCTGAGAAAAAGATCATTAACCTCCAATACGTCGTGCAACCGGGGGAAAAAGTAACGATCAATGATGTGATCATCTCAGGCAACGACAGCACAAAAGACAGGGTCATTCGTCGTTATGTTTATCTTGCTCCTGGGGATCAGTTCAATGCAAAAGATTTGAAAGATTCAAAAAATGCGTTGGGAAGAACTGGTTTCTTTGAAAAAGTCGATGTGGAGAGTCAAAGGGTTTCAGCAGACAAGATTAATTTGCTTGTGAAAGTCAAAGAGACAGCAACGGGTACGATCTCACTGGGTGGTGGATATGGAAGCTATCAAGGTTTTATGATCAATGCTTCTGTTTCAGATAGAAATTTATTGGGTTCGGGGATCAGCAGTACTTTAGGGATCGATTATTCGAAAATTTCTACCAACTACAATCTCTCTTTTGTCAATCCGAAGATATGGGACAGTATGTATAGTTTTGGAGTGAATCTTTATAAAAATGACACCCAATATTATGAATATGCTGTGAATCAAGCAGGTGGTTCTTTGAATGTCGGTAGAGAGTTCTTTAGATATTTTCATGGTTCTGTCGGTGTGGGATATGTTGATAATCAATCGACATCAGATATCAACACGACGGATGCTTATTATGCTCTAACAGCTGCTTGGTATAATGCCCAATATACAAAAACCTCATTCTTTACCAGTTTGAGCTTCGATAATACGGATGATTATTATGTCCCAAGAGAAGGGATGCTTGCTGCGATCAACGTTGAATATGCGATGGTAGACGATACGAATAATACTTATGATGATTTTATGAAATTCACAGGAAAATTTGGTACGTATTATGGGCTAGAAGATTGGATCGATTATGACATGATTTTACGCCTTAAGGCAAGAGGTACGGTGATATCATCTAATGGTGAAGTACCCCTTTCTGAAAAACTTCGTATGGGTGGTATTGGAAGTGTAAGAGGATATCAAAGTTATTCACTAACTCCAAAAAAATATAATGATCAAATATATAGTTTTGATAATCCTATAGTTGGTGGAAAGTATATGGCTTCAACTAGTGTAGAGGCTAGTATTCCGCTCTCTGAAGCTGCGAAGATGAGACTAGCATTTTTTTATGACTATGGTATGATCGGCGATGATAGTTTGGATGAGATCACAAGATCTTCAACAGGGGTTGTGCTTGAGTGGCAATCAGGTTTTGGACCTATCAACCTTGTGTTTGCATACCCTATCGATGATCAAACGTATGATCAGACTGCTGCCTTCGAGTTCTCCATGGGAACGAATTTCTAATCTCCCTTTAGTTTGGAAGCAAATTTTTTGCTTCCGTCTGTTTAGTTAAATCTCTAATATTTTTGAGCTTGGTATATGGTGTTCATCTTCGATGATGATCGCAAATGGTATCGGCTTCTGCAATGTTTTTATTTTTTCTTTCGTGAGGTAAAGCGGTTTATCTGAGATAATACGCAACGTTTTGTTGTCATAATGAAAACGAAATGTTGCGCTATGAGAGGCTTCGTGCAATAGTATAGTGAGTGCATAAATAAAATTTAACCATAGAAGATTTTTCTCTTGAGGAAGTAACGGGATATAGTTTGAAAAAGGTGTTTTGTGCAACAAAGATTTACCATGCATTCTCAAAAGCATAGAGATCAAAACGATTTCTCGATGGGTAAGACCATAATTCAACTCTTGCATCGCGATATAAAAAGCATGTTGATGTGACCTGTAAATCGTGAGTGTTTTACCGATAGATGAGAGTTTGACTGCCAAACTTAATTCTTTTTGATATCTCCCATGATCGCCAATAACTTCTTGCAATGTATCATAGAGGGTTGAAGCAGTTTGCAGTTTGTTTTTTTTATTTTTAGCAAGAGGAATCAGTGGTTTAAAACGGTCCAAGATCGAAACCATACTAGGATTGATATCGATAGGAAATTTAAGCATATTGCTTTTGAGAAGATGGTTTAAAAAAAGCCCCTCTCTTACTCCTACAGCACTTGAGATAACCTCTTTTGCCTCTATATGTTCAAGAATGGCATTGAAAATCAACGTCCCTTCCCTGATAGTATCATAACGGTTTTTTTTCAATCCGAAGTGTTTGAGATTTTTAGCACTTGAAAGAGGAATAGCTTGAAGATATTCTTTTTGCTCGCTTATCTCAAAAGAAAATGCATGGAGTTTGTCTAATGGATAATCGATCCGTTTCATCACCCCTTTCGCAAGGGTTCTGGCCGTACCGCCTATGCCGATCGCTAAAGAGTGCTTAAAATGTTCAGGCAATGCCTGCAGCGCATCTTTGATATATGCCATTGCTTTTTGGCTTGCAATGACAGGTTTATCCCCTGTATCAAAAAAAAGTTCTTTAAGGCGCACTGTCCCTAAGTTAAGGGTGTAGGTATCGATGATCTGCCCTTCTTGAATGAGAGACATATCGGATGAACCTCCACCGATATCGACACTAATTCCTTCACTGATCGGAAGTAGATTGACTGCGGCAATACCGCCATAAAATGCCTCTTTATGTCCGTCGATAATATCAATACTTAGAGCGAGTTCTTTTTTAATCCATTGTACAAAATTTTCACCGTTCGGGGCATCCCTAAGTGCAGATGTCGCAACACATATGGTTTTGTCAGCTCGGTATTTTTTGATGGTATGGATGAAAGATTTTAGGGTAAGGTAAGCTCTTTTAATCCCGATGGGTTGAAGATACCCTTCTTTATGGTAGGCACCTTCACCGATGCGTACTTTGGATTTTTGCTCACAAATAAGATGAAAGCCATAAGTACTGGTTTTTTCAAAGATCACAAGCCTTGCTGAATTTGAACCGATATCGATGATAGCGGTTCGTTGCAGCATGATGCTCTTAGTCCTCTTCTTGCAGTTGGTCGTATTTAAATTTTAATTCTTCAACGTTTTCAACGTTATCAGGGTCAGGAATGATGCAATCCACAGGGCATACTGCAATACACTGTGGCTCATCGAAATGACCTACACACTCTGTACATCTATCTGGGTCTATAAAATAGATTGGATCGTTTTCTTCGATCGCTTCGTTCGGACACTCTTCTCTGCATGCATCACATGCTATGCATTCGTCGGTGATTAATAATGCCATAATTTCCTCATATTATTATTTATTATTTATAGGATTTATAACGGAAGAAACCTTATGCTTCATTTAAATCATATATGAATTGCATCTAAAATTTTATTTTGGTTGTTTTAGAAAGATTGCAAGAGGGTATACCCCTCTTTTTTAAGAGATTTTTTTAGGGAAGCAGAAACGGTAGCCACGTCTTCTAACTGTCTCAATCGTAGTGATATCTAAGGGCTTGTCCATCTTTTGGCGGATTTGGTTAATCGCAACCTCAATCACGTTTGGGGTCACCAGTTCAGGCTCTTCCCAAATAGCATCAAGCAACTGCTCCTTAGAAACGATTTGGTCTCTGTGCATTGCCAAATGTGTTAACACTTCAAACGGTTTCCCTTTCAATTCTATCTCTTCACCTTCATAGATAATCTTCTCTTCTTCGGGATTAATGATCAGATCTTCTATTTCGATGATATTGGAGACCCCAAAACGGAGTTTTGCTTCGATACGGATGAGTAAGATATCAAAGTCAATAGGTTTTCTGATGAAGTCATCCGCTCCAGATTTTAGCGCTTTAATCTCACTCTCTTTATCGATGCGCTCTGAAAGAACGATGACAGAAGTTTTATGGGAGGCAGTTTTAATCGTAGGTATCATATCGAGACTTTTCCCGTTGTCAGACCATCCAAGAAGCACGAGATCATAGTTACGAATATCGATAAGATATTTCGCATCATTAAGATTTCCGGCTACATCGTTTTGATAGCCTTCTACTGTTAAAGTATTTGAGATCGTTTCATTGAGAGTTTCGTCTTCGTCTATGACCAATATTCTCATAATAAACACCCTTCTATTTTTTATAATCTTTAAGATTTGTTTAATATTATAGCAGAAAAAATGTGTTTTTGAAAAAATTTTTTAAAAATGCCACGTTTCACTTAAAGCGACATTGCAATTTGACAGAATATCCGGTTTTGCAATCTTCAATGAGAGTGCTTGAAGGTTAGGGTAAGTAGTGTAAATCAATGCTTGAAGTTCCGCAAGCGCAGTCTCTAAAAGTTGATAGCGTTTGTTTTTCAGGTCACTTTGGATGAGGAGTACCATGTCGGCATAATCAATGAATTGATTTTCGTTGTAATCGTAAGAGGCTTGGAGATTTACGATGACACGCTGAGGCTTTTCTCGTTCAAAATCGAGTATACCGATGATCGTCTCAAAGGTTAAGTTTTCTATGTGAATCGTCATAGGTTAAACTTTCCCTTCCTCTTTTTTGAAAATGCGGACGATATTCGGGATGTGTTTATAAAAAATAATCAATGCAATGACCGAGATAGGGGCATGGACACCGTTTGGATCAAGGATGTATGAAGCGATAATAAAAGCGATCAAACCGATGAGAGAAGAAATCGAAGAGATCTTTAACCCTTTTGCAGCACCTAACCATACCCCGATTGCAATTAATGCAGGCACTGGCATCATCACTGCAAGAACGCCAAACCCTGTTGCGACACCTTTCCCTCCTTCAAAAGCTAAAAAGAGAGAAAAACAGTGCCCCACTACAGCAAGAACGGCGATCGTCCAAAGGACACTTTCCGGCGCTTGCAGCATTTTCGCGATCAAGATCACGACCGCCCCTTTCAGCGCGTCCAAAACGAGTGTGATAGCCCCTAGCTTTTTTGCAAGTTTAGGATCTTTTTCTTTTACCACACGCAGAACATTTGTGGCACCGATGTTACCGCTCCCCGCTTCCTTGATGTTAACGCCTGCGAATTGTTTTGCGAGTACGTATCCAAAAGGGATGCCTGACAAAAGATACGCTGCAAGATAAAATAAAATATTTTGATTCATAAAATCCATGGTTTTTCCGTTCGTATGAAATGACTATCTATGCAATTTTAACCGAATTTTGATAAAATAGCTACCAATTGAGATAAGCCCATGAGGATAAAGTAGTATGAATATCGATTTTAGATCTGAAATAGAAAGACTCAAAAAAACATTAAATGTGACGGTTGTGGCACACTATTATCAACGTGACGAAGTGTTTGAGATGGCCGATATCACGGGTGACAGTCTTGAGTTGGCAAGAAAGTGCAAAAATGACCCTAACCCATGGGTGGTTTTTTGTGGGGTTGGTTTTATGGGGCAGAGTGTGAAAGTGATCGCACCAGAAAAACGGGTTCTTATGCCTAAGATCGCTTGTTGCGCAATGGCACGGATGATAGATGGAAGCTATTTTGATGAATCGGTTGATTATATGGTCGAAAGAGGGATTGCCAAAGAGGATATACTCCCTATCACTTATATCAATTCCGATGCATCTGTGAAAGCAAAAGTAGGTGAGATGGGCGGGTTGGTTTGCACCTCTTCGAATGCGTACAAGATCATCGAAAAAGGGTTGGAAAGCGGAAAGAAAATTTTGTTTGTACCCGATAGATGTCTGGGACAAAATTTTGCGATACAAATGGGGCTTAAATCGTGTGTTATAGGGATAGATGAGTGTGATCCGAAAGAAGCGGATGTGATCTGTTTTAACGGGTTCTGTTCAGTGCATCAACTCTTTACGGTAGAGGATATCGCTTTTTATCGTGAAAGATTCCCTGGTATCAAGATAGCTGTTCACCCTGAGTGTGATCCTGAGGTGGTCAAAGCAGCAGATTTTGCAGGTTCTACTTCGCAACTGATTCGGTATGTAAACGAACTGCATCCTGACCAAAAAGTAGCGGTAGGGACAGAGTACAACCTTGTGAACCGCATGAGAAAAGAAAATACATACGTTCTCTCTTCGACAAAACCAGAATGTCCCACGATGAATGAAACCACACTTGAAGACCTTTATCGTACCCTTAAATCGATCGAAGAGGATGCACCGATCAATGAAATCGTTGTAGACCCGCATACTGTGAAGTATGCAAATTTGGCACTAGAACGTATGCTGGAGATACAATAATGTTCAAAGAAGATTTTATCAAAGCTGTCATAGCTGAAGATGTAGGGAGAGGGGATCTTTTCTCTCGCATTGGCGCAAGCAAAACGATCAAAGCATATATTTTGGCGAAAAGTGATGGTGTATTTGCAGGAGAGGCATATATCAAAGTATTGGGAAAGATGTATGGACTTTCTTTGGAATGGCACGTTTCGGATGGTCAAAGATTTGCCACAGGTGAACGTCTGCTTTTGATTTCGGGGGATTCGCAAACGATTCTTTCGTTGGAACGTTCTATTTTGGATATCGTTTTGCATGCAAGTTCCATAGCTACGTTGACAGCCAAATATGTTGATGCGATCAAAGAGACAGGCGTGAAACTTCTCGATACGAGAAAAACACGTCCATTGCTTCGGGAATTTGAAAAATACGCCGTGCGTTGTGGTGGCGGGTTGAATCACCGGATGGGGCTTGATGATTGTTTGATGTTGAAAGACACCCATTTGGAAACGATCGATGATTTAAACCATTTCATGAAACAGGTTAGGGAGAAGATCCCTTTTACCTCTAAAGTAGAAATCGAGTGTGAAAGTCTGGAGATGGCACACAAAGCGATGCGTGCAGGTGCGGATATCGTTATGTGTGACAATATGTCGTTGGAAATGATACAAGAGGTAGTGAAATACAGAAATGAAAACTATCCGCATATCTTGCTTGAAGCAAGCGGCAATGTCACAGTGGAAACGATCGGTGCTATTGCTAATGTGGGTGTGGATGCGATCAGCTCTGGATCGATCATCCATCAAGCAAACTGGATCGATCTTTCGATGAAAGTTGAATCCTAAAAACCGATGGTAAAACCCTCAGTCAACTTTCCTTTTGATGCTGTCAAAGCGAAGATAGACGCTGCAAAGACGATTACGATTCTTACCCACGTGAATCCGGATGCGGATACTCTAGGTACCGGATTGGGTATTTTTGCGCTTTTAAATCAGGATAAAAACAAACGTATTGAGATCGTCAATGCCTCTACCCATTTGCCAAGACACTTACATTTTCTTCCCTATTTCCATAAAATCAAATCACAGATCGAGTACCAAGATAGTCTTATCATATCTTGCGATAGTGGTAGTGAAGATAGGCTTGGATTTGATGTCGAAGGTAGGGAAATTATCAATGTCGATCACCACGTCAGCAACTCCAAATATGGGACTCTGAATGTCGTGGTGCCAGAATATGCTTCTGCCTCGCAAGTTGCTTTTGCCCTTTTTGATCCTTTGTATCCTATGAATGCCGAAGCCGCGACGTGTTTTTATACGGCACTTTTTTCTGATACGCAACATTTTACCACCAGCTCAGTGAACAGCGAAGTATTGCAAGTGGCACAAGCATTGGTAAAGTTCGGTGCATTGCCTTATGAGATCGCGTCGTATTTGACGCAACGCAAACCTTTAAGTGCTTTGCGTATTTTAGAGAAAGCACTTGCGACACTCTGTTTATCTGCCGATGCAAAAATTGCCACGATTTGGGTCACACAAAAAGAGATAAAAGCGACGGGCGCAACGGTACCAGATATGGATGGGATTGTTGATTATGCAAGGTCGTTGGCTACCGTCGAGATAGCACTGTTTGTAATGGAGCTGGAAGAGGGGATGCGTATATCTCTTCGCAGCAAAGAGATAGATATTTTACCCCTAGCGCTCTTTTTTGGAGGTGGTGGACATAAATTAGCGGCTGGATTTACCTTGCCCGCAAGCGATTTCCAAGAAACTATCGATACAATTTTAACCAAGATACATACATTAGGATTATTGAATGAAACATAGACATAGCGGACAGAAAAAAAGCAAGACGGGGATAGTGTTTTCCCTTGTTCTGATAGGAATAATAGCGGGAGCAGGATACCTCTATACGAGTCCAATATTTGAAAGAGAAGCGCCGCTGATCGAGAGTGTGCAAAATGTTGTTTGGAATAGAAAAGCGCCTATCCAGATAAATCTAAGCGATAATGAAGGACTGAAAAATTACACCCTTGTTTTGAATGATGGAGAACACGATCTGCTCGTCGGGCAAGAGGTTTTTGATGCGAAGGTGAAACAAAAACAAGTGCAAGTGGCATATCCTAAAGGGAATATACTCAATCCAAAAGCAAAACATTTGACATTGAACGTTTCAGTATCTGATAGTAGTTTATGGCATTTAGGACAAGGGAACAGAAGCGATAAAACAATTGATATCGATATCGATGTGAAGCGTCCAAATGTCAATATCGTTGCAAATTCTTACAGTATTACGCAAGGAGGAAGTGCCTTGGTTGTGTTTCAAGCTGAAGATGAAAATCTTGACACACTGTATGTCGAGGTGGGAGATGCAAAGTTTAAAGCACAACCTTATCTGCAAAAGGGATATTATGCTGCATTGATCGCCTGGCCATTTCAGGAAAAAGAGTTCAAGGCAAAGGTAGTTGCTGTAGATCGTGCGAACAATGTGCAACAAGTAGAGATACCATTTTATCTGATTGCCCATAGCTATGATATATCATGGATCGAGGCTAAAGATAAGTTCATCGATGGGAAAATTACCGATTTGATAGAGAGTAACCCCGAATATGCTGAATCGGAGAATAAACTTGAAAAACTCAGAGCAGTCAATGAAACGATGCGTCTTAAAAATGAAGCGATGATCCATAGCATCAGTAAAGAGATCTCCTCAGAGATGTTAACAGGATGGAAGATCCATCAATTTTATCCATTAAGAAATGGACAAAAAGTAGCCAGTTTTGGAGATGAAAGACACTATTACTATCAAGATAAAGGAAATGAAGTTTCACACTCATTTCACGTAGGATACGACTTAGCAAGCACAAAAATGGCAGCGATCCAAACATCAAATGACGGGAAGGTGGTGTTTGTGGGAGATAACGGTATCTATGGAAATATGCCGATGATCGATCATGGATTAGGGCTTTATTCGCTTTATGGGCATTGCTCCTCTATATCGGTTGCACAAGGTGATGAGGTTTTGGCAGGAGATGTGATCGCTAAAACAGGGGTAACTGGACTTGCGCTTGGAGATCATCTCCATTTCGGGCTTTTGGTTCAAGGAATTGAAGTGCGACCTGTAGAGTGGTTTGATCAGGATTGGATTCGGAAAAATGTAGATAATGTTTTTGAAGAGGCACAAAAAATCATTAACGGAAAATAAGTTGACAGTTGACAATAAAATTTGTATTGATATTATAGTATAATAACAACGAATAAAAGTTAAGAAGGAGGGATGATGCAGCAACGAACACTGAAAAAATCGGTCGAAGTGATCGGGATCGGTTTGCATAAAGGTGAGCCGATCAAATTACGCCTTGAGCCGTTGGATGTTGATGCTGGTATCGTCTTTTATCGCGAAGATCTTGCGCTGAATATCCCTCTTTCTCCGACCGCAGTGATCGATACGCGGATGGCTACAGTGATAGGAGATCAAAAAGGGTACATCTCTACTATTGAGCATTTTCTTTCGGCTGTATATGCGTACGGAATCGATAACATGAGGGTAGTGGTTGATGGGAATGAGATGCCCATTATGGATGGTTCGGCTATCTCTTTTTGTCTTTTGATAGAAGAGGCGGGGATCAAAGAACAAAACAGTCCTAAAAAAGTGATTCGGGTGAAACAACCTGTTGAGATCCAAGAGGGTGCGAAGTTTGTGCGGCTGGTTCCGCATGATAGTGCTAGATTTGATTTTCGTATCGATTTTGATCACCCGGTTATCGGTGAACAAGAAGAACATTTTGATTTTAGCACCAAACGTTTTGTTGAAGAGATCGCAAGGGCGAGGACGTTCGGTTTTGCTAAAGATATACAGTACCTGCAAAGCCAAAATTTGGCATTGGGGGCAACCTTGCAAAATGCTATCGGGCTTGATGATCACAAGATACTGAATCCTGAAGGGCTACGTTTTGAGAATGAATTTGCGAAACATAAGGTGCTGGATGCTATGGGTGATATGATGGTTTCTGGGCATAACATTTTGGGAAAATACGAATCGTTTGCGGGGAGTCATGATCTTAATTATAAATTGACATCCAAATTGCTTTCAGATGCAAAAAATTATGATCTTATCGCCGTAGAAGAGTTGCAAAGTAGAGTATTTGAAAAAAGTTTTGCCTAAAAGATACGATCTGCTTATCATTTCTATCTCTTCTCCTTTGCTCTTGGGGGTATATGAAGAAGGACGCTTGATTGAAACTTTTTCAAGCGAGCTTCAAACCTCACAAATTCTTTTACCGCTTATTCAAAAAGTACTTAAAAAATATCCTATCAGTAGGATGATCTATACGCGTGGTCCAGGCTCTTACATGGCGATTAAGCTCACCTATTTGACCTTGAAAACACTTGAAATCATGAAAGGGATCCCGTGTGTAGGATGCAGTGGGTTTGCCTTGAATGGAGGTCAACCGATCAAAGCGGTGGGAAACCTTTATTTTATCAAGCAAAAAGAGACTATAATAACGCAAAAATTTGAACAATCCATCGATGCGAATTTCGCATTGCCTGAGTGTATCGACGATCTTGTGTTGGATGAAGTCTCTACACCCGATTATGTATTGCCTGCTATTTAGAAGATCGTATTTTACAGTATTCTAGGCAATCAAAAACGCTCTTGAAACTGGTTCAAACGAAGGAAAACAATGTTTATAAGCGTGCCTGCAACCTCTGCAAATTTGGGGCCTGGTTTCGATAGTTTGGGGTTGGCAGTTGATCTAAGGAATGAAATTACTATTACCCCTTCAAAGTTTTTAAGTCTTTCTACGCAAGGCGAAGGTGCCGATAATCCTAAAATCAAAAAAAACTCTCTTTTTTTAAGTATCTTCAATGAACACTATGTAAAATTAACCGGAAGGGAAGATAGTTTTCGATTTGAATTTGTGAATCGAGTACCGATCTCAAGAGGATTGGGAAGTTCTTCTGCTGTGATCGTTGCGGCATTGGCAGCTGCATATACGGCAGCAAACAAAAAATACACCAAAAGAGAGATTCTTAATCTTGCACTACACTACGAACATCATCCGGACAATATCACCCCGGCAGTGATGGGTGGATTTAATGTTGCTTGCGTCGAAGGGGATCGTGTGTATAGCAAAAAGCGGCGAATGCCTGAGTATTTGAAGGCAGTAGTAGTGGTGCCAGACCGTACGATATCGACAGCCAAATCACGCACCATTCTTCCAAAGATGTATAAAAAAGAAGAGACGGTTTATTCACTTTCACGCTCTTCGTATATGACAGCACTTTTTATGAGTGAATCATGGGACTTGCTCCGTATCGCATCCAAAGACAAGTTGCATCAATCAAGACGTATGAAGATGATGCCAGAGCTTTTTGACGTCCAGAAATTGGCACTTAAACACGGAGCTTTGATGAGTACACTTTCTGGTTCTGGTTCTACTTTTTTTAATCTCTCGTATGATAAAGATGCGGAAAATATGGCAAAAGTATTGCAAGCGCATTTCCCGCAATTTAGAGTTTTTGTTCTCTCTTTAGACAACAATGGTGTGATTACGGAGGCTTAGGCTCTACGCTTAATCTCTTTTTAGGTATAATTATCATGAAAAAATCACAGCCGACACGTATGTGTATCTCTTGCCGAAGCAGACACCCTCAAAATACTTTGATTCGATTAAAACAAGAAAGTGATGAAGTCGTAGTATTTAATGGGACTGGGAGAAGTTTTTATCTTTGTGTTGATTGCACGAAAGATGAGAAAAAAATCAAAAGTTTAGTCAAGCGTTTTAAACAAGATAGTGAACGTTTTTCAACATTATTAGAAATGGTACAAAGATCAAATGATCGTATTAATTTAAAGGAGTTAAGCAAGAATGGATAAAGTCAAGATCCAAGAGATAGCAGATGAAGCGGGATTGTCCAATGGAGAGCTGCTTGATAAGGCTAAAGAGTTAGGGTTTGATGTTAAAGCAGCAAACAGTACTATCAGTATGGAAAATGCAGGGATTCTTGTGGATTATGCGATCAGCGGTATACTTCCTAAAGGGTTTAAAAAACCAACGAAACCAAAAGCAGAAAAGAAAAAAGAAAAAGAGCCTGAAACTTCGATCAAGCAAACAGAGAGTGCACCAGAAGTAAGCATCAGTGTTTCTTCTGAAGAAGAGGTCGAAACAGCACCGGTTGCCGAACCTGAAAAACCAGTTAAAAAACGTAAAGGGATTTCTGTCACCAATAAAGAAGATGACAACAGCGAGGAAGACACCCTTCAACTCAAAAGAAAAACACTTTCGCGTGAAGGGATTAGGATCGTAAGGAAAGCAAAACCTGCGGTAGAGAGAGTTTCAAAAAATATCTCTATGGAAGACCAAAACGCATATGTGAACAAAAAGAAACCTAAAAAAGTGGCTGAAGCAAGAGATACTGGTACAAAAATAGATATTTTCAATTATGAAAGCATGAGCGATGACATCGATAGTGGTTTTGGTGGCGAAGAAGTAGTGCTTTTGGATTTCTCGGATAAAAATATTTATGAAGATATGATGCGTCAAGAGCAAAAGCGTAAAGAAGAAGCGAAAAAACGAGAAGATGCTATGGGTGCTGCGATGAGAGGGAAACCAGTCTTCCGTCAACAGCAACAACGTTCACTTAAAAGAGGCGGGAAACGTAAGAAGTATGAAAAAGTAGAAAATACGGAAGTGGTTACCTCAGTAGAGATACCTGAAAACGTAAGAGTGTATGAATTTGCGGAAAAAGTAAACCGCTCTGTAGGTGAGGTCGTAGGGGTACTTTTCCAGCTTGGGATGATGGTAACCAAAAATGACTTTTTGAGTAAAGACGAGATAGAGATCTTGGCAGAAGAGTTTGAAGTAGAGGTGACAACGATCAACCCTCTTGATGAGCTTGATTATACGGATGCTTATGATGCCGTAGAAGATCAACATCTGCAAGAGAGACCACCGGTGATTACGATCATGGGGCATGTTGATCATGGTAAAACATCATTGCTTGATCGTATTCGTACGACGAAAGTAGCTGCGAAAGAAGCAGGGGGGATCACCCAGCATGTGGGCGCATACCAAGTGGAAAAAAATGGCAAGAAGATTACATTTGTAGATACTCCGGGACACGAAGCCTTTACGGAGATGCGTTCCCGTGGTGCCCAAGCAACAGATATCGTTATCATCGTTGTGGCCGCAGATGATGGTGTAATGCCACAAACCAAAGAAGCGATCGCACATACGAAAGCAGCCAATGTTCCGATGATCATAGCGATCAATAAAATGGATAAAGAGAATGCCAATCCGGACAATGTCAAAGCCCAACTTGCCGAGATGGGTATTATGGCTGTTGATTGGGGTGGAGAGTATGAGTTTGTCCCTGTCTCTGCGCATAGCGGCATGGGGATTGATGATCTTCTTGAGACGATTTTGCTTCAAGCTGAAATGATGGAATTGCAAGCAGATTCTACTAGAAAAGCTAGAGCAGTTGTGGTAGAAAGTTCTGTGGAAAAAGGGCTTGGTCCTGTCGCGAACGTCATTATTAAAAATGGTACATTACGTGTGGGTGACAATGTGATTGCTGGAAGAACGTATGGGCGTATCAAGGCGATTAGGCTTGACGATGGAAGCAGTGCCAAAGAGATCGGGCCAAGTACCCCTGCTGCGATTGTTGGACTGAATGAAGTACCAAATGCAGGTGATGAGTTGATCGCGATGGATACCGATAAAGAGGTACGCGAACTTGCAGAAAAAAGAGCAGAATATGACCGTGCGAAAGAGCTTTCAAAAAGTACGAAAGCTTCTTTGGATGATCTTTCTGCATTGATCGCAGAAGGGCAGTTAAAATCGCTTCCGGTCATCATCAAAGCTGATGTTCAAGGTTCGCTTGAGGCGATCAAAGGAAGTCTCGAAAAACTGAGAAATGAAGAGGTCAAAGTTAATATTATCCATGAAGGTGTCGGTGGGGTAACAGAGAGTGATTTAACGCTTGCAGATGCCTCGGAGCACTCAGTGGTTCTTGGATTTAATGTGCGTCCTACCGGTGCAGTGAAGAAAAAAGCAAAAGAGTTGGGTATCGAGATTCGTACCTATTCTATCATTTATGATCTTCTTGATGAAGTGAAAGCATTGCTTGGTGGTTTGATGAGCCCAGTGATTTCCGAAGAGATTACCGGACAAGCAGAAGTGCGTGAGACATTTGTGGTTGGTAAAGTCGGTACGATCGCAGGATGTAAGGTTTCTGATGGTGTGATCACAAGAAATTCTAAGGCAAGATTGATCCGTGACGGTGTGGTGATTTATGAAAGTACGATCGCATCACTCAAACGTTTCAATGAAGATGCAAGAGAAGTCAAAAATGGATACGAGTGTGGTATCATGCTTGAAAACTTTAATGATATTAAAGAAGGTGATGTGATCGAAACATTTAAGAATGTTGAAGAGCAGGTAACATTATAAGACCAATTTGAGCAAAGCCCAAATTGGTCTGCTTGCATTTTAAGAAAGGGGCTAATCGAATATGACGCATGAAGAGATCAAACGACATCGTGTCGAGTCTATTCTCAAAGAGATTATTCCGGAGGCACTTGCTACGTTGGATGATGAACGTATCAACAGATTGAGTGTGACAGACGTAGTATGTTCGAAGGGGAGGTCAGATGCCAAAGTGTATCTTGATACTTCTGTTTTAGATGCGCAAGAACAGCATGAAGCTTTAAAGCAATTACGCACGGTATCTGGATATATTCAAAACCATTGCAAGCAGAGTGAGGGGTGGTTTAAAGCGCCTAAACTTACGTTTGAGTTTGATCAACAACTTGAAAAAGTAAGTCGTATCGAAGACCTTTTTAAACAGATCGGTAGCAGAAAAAGTAAAGAAAACGAGGAGTTGGATCATGAGTCTTGATACCCAAATCGCTAAAATCATTGAAGCCAATGGCGCCGCGCTTTATGACATCGAGATTGTTACAGAATTTGATGAGACAATTTTTCGTGTGTTGGTTACTAAGCGGGGCGGAGTTGATCTTGATCTTTGTGCTACGATCTCTTATGAGCTTTCTCCGTTTTTAGATGTGCATCCGCCGATGAGTCAAGCCTATCGTTTGGAAGTGAGTTCTCCAGGGATAGAAAGAAAGCTTAAAAAGCCTGTTCATTTTCAACATGCGATTGGTGAAAAAGTAAAACTGAAAATCATTGGGGGAGATAAATTTCAAGGTGTCTTGAAAAGTGCTGATGATCACGGTATTGTCATCGAAACAAAAGAGGGTGAGCAGTCGTTCGAATATGGAGCTTTAAGTACAGTAAAAACCTATTTTGACTGGAATTAAACCGAAAGAGGTTGTGATGCGTCATGATTTTTATATGCAACTTGCACTCGATAAAGCATGGCAATATCAAGGGCTTACCTATCCAAATCCTGCTGTAGGAGCCGTCGTTGTATCCAAGGGTCGCATTTTAGCGATCGAAGCACACCAAAAAGCAGGTACGTCTCACGCTGAAGTATTGGCATTACTTAGTGCCTATGAAACACTTACAAATACTGTGATACCTTTTAACAGATTTGATGCCCAAAAAGGACACCATTTTCTCCTCTCTTTACCGAAAGATTTTTTTATAGAATGCACGATATATGTAACACTTGAACCTTGTGCACATGAAGGAAAAACACCTTCATGTGCAATGTTATTGGCTTCTCTTTCTCTTCAGGAAATTGTCATAGGTGCATTAGACCCTATCGAAGGACATAGCGGAGGTAAAGCGAAGCTAAACCATGTAACCTATGGTGTTTTGCAAGAGGCATGTGAAAATTTGATAGAACCATTTTCGATATGGCAACAAAGAGCGTTTGTGTTGTTTAAATTGGCACAAACGACCAATGGACGTATTGGAGGAGGGTATCTCAGCTCTGAGGCTTCACTAAAGCAGGTGCATCGGCTAAGAGAAGCAGTCGATATCTTGCTCATAGGCGGCAATACTGTCAGGGAGGATCGTCCGATATTGGATTGTCGTTTGAGTGGCGGAAAGTCACCCGATGTGAAGATCTATTCCCATCAAAAAATATTTGACACAACTATACCTCTTTTTCATGTTTCAGACAGAAAAGTAGAAATAACAGATAGGTTAGATTTTTTAGAGCAACCATCATTTGTTTTGGTCGAAGGGGGTGAGGGGATGCTTCAGGCATTACAAGGACAGATAGATTGGCTGTTGATTTACCAAACACCTAAGCTCTCTACGAACAATTTAACCTATAATACACAGATGAATTTAACTTTTTTACATCAAGAAAAAATAGATGTAGATTTAAAGATATGGAGTAAAAATATTGGGAATTGAAACACTGACCGACAAACAAGAGAAGCAAAATAAAATTGTAGGTATGTTTGATGATATCGCATCGACGTACGATCTAGCCAACAGGGTATTAAGTATGGGGATCGATATCCAGTGGCGTAAAAAAGGGTGCGACAAAGCGTTTGAAATACTGGATCAAAAAACACTTATACAAATTACCGATGTGGCAACCGGTACGGGTGATTTGCTGATTTATTGGAAAGAACAAGCGGCTAAAAACGGCGTAACTATAGAGAAATATATAGGGATTGATCCTTCTGTAGGGATGCTGGAAGTCGC
>JBEARN010000015.1:0-18747 GCA_041163165.1 Pseudomonadota bacterium | reverse complement strand
TGTAGCAACATTTTTAACGTTTTCTCTGTTATCGTTAGAGATTGTTTTTGTTGCATCAGCAGAGTTTTTATTTACTGAATCAACTGCTGCTCTTGAATCATTTGAAGCTGTTTTAACAGAATCATTTGCATTCGTTGCAACAGAGTTTACCGCATCTTTGCTGTCTGTAGAAGCAGATTTTACAGTGTTCGCAGAATCAGTTGAAACTGCTTTCACCGCATCTCTAGAGTCGTTAGAAACTGCTTTCACAGAAGCATTCATGTCACCAGATACTGATTTAACAGTATCTTTAGAATCGTTAGAAACTGTTGTTACATTTTTAAGTGAATCAGAAGATACAGCAATCGTAGCATCTTTCATCTCTTTTGTTGCAACACTTGAAGAGTCTTTAAGGTCTTTTGTTGTGTTTGCAAGAGCATCTTTTGTATCTGTAGATACTGAAACCATAGCATCTCTACTGTCTTTTGATGAAGAAATTTCAACTGATTTAAGATCATCAGAAACTTTGATTGAAGCATCTTTAGTGTCAGCACTTACATTTGTTACTGTTCTTTCAGCACTTTTAGTAGTCTCAACAGTACCATCTTTCACGCTAGTGATACTATCTTTAGCATCTTTACTTATACTGATAGCAGCTTCTTTCATATCTTTGAACATTTCATTCAAATCATTTGCTTGCGCACCTGTTAACATTAATGCAGCGATTGCTACAGTTGAAGTTGTGATCATTTTTTTCATTTTTTTTCCTTTTATATTTTTGATCTGATGAAATTATAGCACAGTTTTACTTAAATTTAAATTATGTTTTTAATAATCTAAAGTTATTTATATAGGTAGAATATAAAATATATTTAAATTTACTTACATTATTATATATAATTTATTTTATGTTGTACGATTTTGTTTCATTTTGGTTAAAAAATTATTATATTTGTTCTTTCATAATATCGAATTTAGAGATTATTCGATACAATACTTGTAAGTAGAACATCTTAATTATACAAATTCATCTATTTTATTTGAAGTAAAAGGGGATCATCGTGAAGAAAATAGTATTAGGTAGTATGATCCTTATATCTCTAGGATTTTCTAAAGAGTACCTTCAAGCAGACAGAATCCATGATATGCAAAAAATAGCACAAGCGATGCAAGATATTCAATCGGGCTTTTTTTATAATAACCTTGATATTGTGAAAGCAGGTGCGGCAGATCTCAAAGAAACGATTATGAAAATAGGTCCTATTAAAAGAGAGATAGAGAGTAAAGATGTGTATGAAAGATGGATGAACAATAATACAGCGATGACAAAGCGTTTGCAAAGAAAAATTGCGCAATATTCGGATGATATTGTAGAGCGTTTCGGTAGCGGTGATGCCACGCAAGCATTGCAGTTTTATGGGAAAGTTTCATCAGAATGCATGAAATGTCATGTAAGTCTAAGAAAATGGTAGGGGCAAGATGAAAAAAGTAATTATCGTAGCATTTTTGCTTCATGCTTCTTTGCAGGCTGGAGATATTACGCTAACCGGAACAGTAGTATCAGATGGTCAAAAAATGATTGGTAGTCGTTTTATGGGGTATGTTAAAGAAGTTTATGTGAAACTTGGGGACAAAGTAAAGCGTGAAGACGATCTTTATGAGATGGAGTCTGCTGAGTTTGATATGATGAAAACCCAAGCGGATCTCATGCTTGAACAGTCTAAAGTGATCGTAGAGTATTGGCGTGAAAAATTACGAAATATCAATACAAAAAAACTAAGACTTAAAAGTACTTATCGTGACGATAATAGAATCTTTCTTACCGATATGGCTGATTTGGATGCTCAAGCAGCCAATGCTGAAACCATGCTAGAGGCAATGCAAGTGATGGTAAAAGAGGCAAATATCAAAGCGAAGCAAATGTCCGAAACGTATAACTTCATTAAAATGAAAGCACCATCTGATGGTGTGGTAGTGCAAAAAAACATTAAGCCTGGAGATATGGTGATGCCTGGGATGTTAACGATCATGATCGTTGATACGGAAGATCTTGAGATCGATGTTTCTATCCCAGAGAGTATCATCTCCAAGGTACAAACAGCAATGAGAGTACCTATTGAAATTCCATCTATTGGATTTAAATCAACAGGGGTGATCCATGCGATTGTTCCGGATGCAAATCCAATGACACACAAAATAAAAATGCGTATACGCTTTAACAAAGGGACAAGAAACATTTTCCCTGGTATGTATGCCAAGGTGATGATACCAGAGATGAAATAATTTCTTTTTGATACCATGAGAAATTGTTTCTGTATCAAACTTACTTTTTTATCTGCAAAATGATTTTCAATTCTATAGGAGTTTAATGATGGCTAGCGTATTGATACCTATCGCAAAAGGATTTGAAGAGTTAGAGGCAGTCGCATTGATAGATGTGATGCGTCGTGGTGGAATTGAAGTAACGGTCGCATATTTGGAAGATGAATGGCAAGATTCTTTAGTGCTAGGTGCAAACGGTATTACGATTGAGGCAGATACATCGATCAAAAATGTGATTAGTGATGATTTTGATATGATGGTGCTTCCTGGTGGATGGGATGGTACCTATGCTTTGGCAGAACACCCAAGGGTGATCGAGCTGCTTCAAGAATTTAAAGCAACCAAAGTAGTTGGAGCGATGTGCGCAGCTCCTTTCGTGCTGAAAAAAGCGGGTGTTTTGGGAAATAGTTATACGTGTTATCCGGGGGCAAAAGATGAGATTGGTCATCCTGGATATAGGGAAGATTTAAAAGTTGTTACTGATGGTAATGTGATGACTTCTCAAGGTCCTGGTACGGCAGTTTGTTTTGGTCTGGCTATCGTTGAACATTTTGTCGGCAAAGAGACTATGCAAGCGGTAAAAAATGGTATGCTTCTGAAGTATTGCTAAAGAGTGTTTATCTATTCTTTCGTTGATAGATCAATCTAATTTTTACCTAACCTTTGCTATATTGAAACTACTATTTTAAAGGTTATCCATGTCAGAAGAACCCAAAGTAAAACCACAATTTACACATCTTCATCTTCATACAGAGTATTCACTTTTAGATGGCGCCAATAAGATTAAAGCGCTTGCCAAAAAAGTGAAAGAACTTGGGATGACTTCTGTTGCCATGACAGACCATGGCAATATGTTTGGTACGATCGATTTTTATAAAACGATGCGGGCCGAAGGGATCAAACCTATTATTGGTATGGAAGCGTATTTGCATAACCAAGATGATCTAGACGATAAGTCAATACGTCAACGATTTCACCTTTGCCTTTATGCAAAGAATGAAATAGGGTACAAGAATTTAATGTATCTTAGTTCTCGGGCGTATATTGATGGATTTTATTATTACCCACGGATCAATTGGAAACTTTTAAAAGAACATAGCGAAGGGCTTATCTGTTCTTCTGCATGTTTGCAAGGTGAAGTGAACTGGCATATGAATCTTTCTGACCGCAATGTGAAGTTTGGCGCAAAAGGTTTTGAAGAAGCAAAAAATGTCGCGTTAAAATATCAAGAGCTTTTTGGCGATGATTTTTATCTGGAACTAATGCGACATGGGATTGGTGATCAACATCGTATCGATCAGCAGATCATCCAACTCTCAAAAGAGACTGGTATCAAAATCATTGCAACGAATGATACGCACTATACTGAACCAAAAGATGCTGATGCGCATGAAGCATTTATGTGTATCGCGATGAACAAACTTTATGATGATCCTCATCGTTTAAGACACTCTGTACATGAGTTTTATGTCAAATCACCTGAACAAATGGCAATGCTCTTTTCGGATATTCCAGAGGCACTTGCGCATACACAAGAGATAGCCGATAAATGCAATCTGGAGATCAAGCTTGGCGATCCTACCCCTCCGAATTTTAAATTTACTCGTCAAAGAGCGAAAGAGATCAATTTAACAATACCTTATCCTGATGTGGAGTATTCACTGGAGAATGATAAAGTACTTTTTATCGAAGAATCAAAAAGGGGACTTGAAAAACGTTTAGAGATCGTGCCGCAGGAACAGCATGCACTTTATAAAGAACGTCTCCAAACAGAGATCGATATCATCAATAATATGAAGTTCCCTGGGTATATGTTGATTGTTTGGGATTTTGTAGACGCTGCAAAGCAAATGGGTATTCCTGTAGGTCCTGGACGGGGATCTGCAGCAGGTTCTCTTGTCGCTTACTCTTTAGGAATTACCGATATAGATCCTATCCCATATGGTTTACTTTTTGAGCGTTTTTTAAATCCTGAACGTATTTCGATGCCAGATATTGATATGGATTTTTGTCAAGCTCGCCGCCAAGAAATTTTGGATTATGTGGTGGAAAAATATGGACGCGTGAATGTGGCGCAGATTATTACGTTTGGTAAACTCCTTGCCAAAGGGGTGATACGGGATGTAGCACGTGTACTTGATATGCCCTATGCAAAAGCAGATGCGATGGCAAAATTAATTCCCGATGAATTGGGAATTGATCTGAAAAATTCTTATGAAAAAGAGCCTAAGATTAAAGAGCTGTTAGAGAAAGATCCTTTAGCGAAACGTACATGGGATTTTGCGCTCTCTTTGGAAGGGCTGAATCGTAATGCTGGAACACATGCTGCAGGGGTGGTGATCTCGAATGAACCTTTATGGCAAAAAACACCACTTTTTAAACCTTCTGGGCTTGATACATTGGCGACACAATATTCTGGTAAATATGTCGAGGACGTTGATCTTATCAAATTTGACTTCTTGGGCTTAAAAACACTCACAGTGATAGAAGAAGCATTACAACTGATCGAAAAAAGACATGGCAAACGTATCAACTTTATCGAAGAAGATATCGAAGATAAAAAGGTATATGAGTATATCGGTACAGGTGAGACGCTTGGTTTGTTTCAAATCGAATCAGCAGGAATGCAAGAACTTGCAAAAAAACTTAAGCCAAACGGCTTTGAAGATGTCATCGCGATGTTGGCACTTTATCGTCCGGGACCTATGGAGTCAGGTATGCTTTCTGACTTTGTTGAACGAAAGCATGGTAGAGCCGAGATCACTTATACTTTCCCCGAACTTGAACCGATACTGAAACCAACCTATGGTGTTATCGTTTATCAAGAGCAAGTCATGCAGATCGTCCAAACGATCGGCGGGTTCAGTCTTGGTGGCGCCGATCTTGTCCGTAGGGCAATGGGTAAAAAGATCAAAGAGGAAATGGATAAACTTAAAAATGAGTTTGCAGATGGTGCAGTGAAAAAAGGATTTAACAGAGAAAAATCTGAAATTCTTTTTGATCTCATCGTCAAATTTGCCGGGTATGGTTTCAACAAGTCACACTCTGCAGCGTATGCAATGATCACATTTTATACCTCTTATTTGAAGTATTATTATCCCACAGAATTTATGGCAGCGATGTTAACGCTGGAAAAGAATAATACGGATAAAGTTGTTAAATATGTTGATGAATTAAAGCGGATGGGGATCAAGCTACTTCCTCCCGATATCAACCGTTCTGGACTTGTATTTGAGGCGCGTAATGTAGATGGGGATGAGGTTGTTATGTTTGGCATGGGAGCCATTAAGGGTGCAGGGGATATCGCGATCAATTCGATACTCGCCTCTAAAAAAGAGGGAATATTTAAAGATTTGTCTGATTTTATTTCACGTATTGACTCAAGTAAAGTCAATAAAAAAGTGGTCGAATCACTCATTAAAGCGGGTGCATTGGACAGTTTTGGGTATAGTAGAAATGCGATGCTTACGCAAATAGATGAGATCGTTGAATCTGCAAAAAAAGCTGGAGATGCTAAAAAACTTGCTACAGGATCACTCTTTGGCGAAGCGACAGAGATGACTGCAATCCAATTAGAATTGACCCCTATGGATGAGTATGAGCCTATGGAAATTTTAGAGATGGAAAAAGAGTCTTTAGGTTTTTATGTTTCAGGTCATCCACTCGATAAATATCGTGAAACACTTGATGATATACAGTATACTTTAAGTTCTGAGATTGGTGAACTTGCAGATGGTTCAGAAGCACTTTTGATTGGAAAAGTAGAGCATATTTCTGAGAAAATAAGTAAAAAGGGGCATAAATTTGGCATCGCCAATATTATGGATTTGCACGGGAACATTGAGTTGACCCTTTTTGAAAGTCGTCTTAAGGAGCTTGAAGATGATTTTGACCTCACTAAGCCGATTGCGTTTAAAGTAAAGATTACTAAAGATGGAGATTTTGTGCGGATGAATATCGTCAAAATTTCTTCTCTCAAAGATGCAAAAAAAACCAAAGTAAAAGTAGAAAAAGAGATCAAACACGTAGAAGAGCCTATGCAACCTCCATTGATTCTTTCACTCAATTTGATGCCTGATGCAAAGATCGTAGAAGAGTTAATGTGTTTGGTTGAAAAATATCCAGGGAAACGGCCCTTGGAACTTCATATCAAATCAAAGCTTGCCGATGTTGTGATAGAATCTAAAATGAAAGTAAGTGAGTTGATCATGGATGAGGTTAAAGAGTTGGGGATTTATGAAGAACAGGCATTGGTAGTTGAGGAATAGGAACTTAAGCAGAATTAATTTTAATGTAATTTAATATATATTATAATGACAAATTAATTTTAAATTAAAAGAGAAGGAATTAAAATGAAATTTATTAAAGGTTTGTTTACGTTCGTCGGTGCGATCGTTGTGATCGGTTTTGTCGCAGCATTTTTTGCATTTGATTTAGGTACAAGAATCGGTCAAGTAGCAAAATTGGATTCAAATGCACTGCCTGAGTATATGAAGATGTTTGATAAAGTACTGACTACGGGTGATCCGGCAAAAGGTATGATTCGTAAGATGAAAATGGAGATCCCAGAAGGTATGAGTAAAAAAGAGGCTGCAGACATCGCGGTTGAAGCAATGGCAGATGCTGCGGAGATGAGTGGGACTCTTGAAAAAGTTGGTTTTACAAATATGAACAGAGGACCAGGTGCGCCACTCACTTATATTGTTTCTTTCTGTAATCGTGGAATTGCAGATAAATTTTTGAGACATTCAGGTGAATTTATTGGTTTTATGCCTTGTCGTGTAGGGATCGTCGAAGACCCAGAAAGTGGCGATCTTTATGTGTATACAATGAGTATGGAATTGATGATCAATGGTGGTTATGAATTGTCGCCAGAGCTACTGGAGCTTGCAAATGGTGTACGAGCAGCGATGTATAACTTAGTTGAAGTAGCAGCGAAAGCACCTTCAGAAGAGTAACTTTTACTCTCTCCTTTGTAATGACGAGGATGATTATCCTTGTCATGATTCTTATGCTTCAATTTCATGTATTTATAAAATTATTTTCTATCGTATCATCTACTATTCGATCTAAAAGAAAATTTGTGTAATAAAGAAACAAATAAAGATTATAACTTTTGAATAATATATTATTTTAATCCCCTTATATTAAAAGAGTGCTACAATCCTTCCACATTAAGAATTAATTTTAAGGAATTATTATGTCAAAATTACCAAAGATTATATGGTCTAAAATCGATGAAGCGCCAGCATTGGCTACCTATTCATTGTTACCAATCGTAAATGCATTTACGCAAGCAGCAGGTGTAGAAGTGGTTACTTCTGATATCTCACTTGCAGGAAGAGTACTTGCTGCTATGGGTCTTGCAGAGGATGAATTGTCAAAACTTGGTGAACTTTGTGTTAAGCCTGAAGCAAACATTATCAAGCTTCCAAACGTATCTGCTTCTGTAGGGCAGCTAAAAGATTGTATCGCTGAACTTCAAGGACAAGGGTATGATATCCCTAACTATCCTGAAAATCCAGCGAATGCCGAGGAAGAATCAATTCAAGCGAAATATAGTGTTTGTTTAGGTTCTGCTGTTAACCCTGTTCTTCGTGAAGGTAACTCTGATCGTCGTGCTGCTAAAGCCGTTAAAAATTTTGCTCAAAAAAATCCACACAAATTAAGAGCTTACTCTGAAAACTCTAAAGCGCGTGTTATTCACATGGGTGGCAATGGTGATTTTTATGGTAATGAAAAATCTGTTACCATGGATAAAGCACAAAAAGTAACTATTGCTTTAAATGGCAAAGAATTAAAATCTATCGATGCAATGGCAGATGAGGTGCTTGACGGTACATTTATGTCTGTAAAAGCATTGCGTGCATTTTACAAAAAGACTATTGAAGAAGCAAAAGCGGATGGTGTTATCTGGTCTGTTCACTTAAAAGCGACAATGATGAAAATCTCCGATCCTATTATGTTCGGTCACGCTTTTGAAATCTTCTTCGAAGGTGTATTTGCTAAATATGCTGATCTTTTCAAAGAACTAGGGGTCAATCCAAATCTTGGTATGTCAGATTTAGAGAAAAAAATCAAAGGTCACGCTAAAGAAGCAGAAATAAAAGCTGCTTTCCAAGCGGTAGTTGAAGCTGATGCTCCAAAGATCGCTATGGTGGACTCTGATAAAGGTACTACAAACTTTAATGCATCAAACGATGTAATTATCGATGCTTCTATGCCGGTTGTTGTACGTGAAGGTGGTAAACAATGGGATAGAACTGGTGCTGCAGGTGAAACGCTTGCTGTTATTCCAGATTCTACTTACGGTATGTTCCATCAAGAAATGGTAGCGGATTGTGTCAAAAATGGACAATATGACGTTACAACAATGGGTACGATGCAAAATATCGGTCTTATGGCTCAAAAAGCTGAAGAATACGGATCTCACCCAACTACATTTGAACTTAAAGAAGCTGGTAAGGTAACTGTAACAGCTGCTGATGGTACAGAATTAATGAGTTTTGATTGTGAAGCTGGTGATATCTGGCGTATGTCACGTGCTAAAGATATTCCGATCAAAGACTGGGTTCGTTTAACAGTTGAGAGAACTCGTATTGAGGGTTATCCAGCTGTATTCTGGCTAGATGAAAACCGTGCACACGATGCTGAAATGATCAAAAAAGTAAAAAAATATCTTGCAGAATTAGACACTGATGGTTTAGATATCCGTATTATGGATATTGCAGCTGCTACAAGATTTACTAACGAGAGAATCAGAAGAGGAGAAAATACTATCGCTGTAACAGGTAACGTACTTCGTGACCACTTAACAGATATGTATCCGATCCTTGAGCTTGGAACATCTGCTAAAATGCTTTCTATCGTTCCACTTCTTGCTGGTGGTGGGCTATATGAAACTGGTGCTGGTGGGTCTGCTCCAAAACATGTTGAGCAATTCTTAAAAGAGGGTCACTTAAGATGGGATTCACTTGGTGAGTTCTTAGCGCTTGCTGAGTCTTTAAGATTCATAGGACAAAAAGAAAACAGTGACAAACTTGTTGCTTTAACTGCTGCCCTTGATGTTGCAAATCAAGGTTATCTTGATAACAATAAAGCCCCAGGTCGTAAAGCTGGAGAGCCAGATAACAAAGCTTCTCACTTCTATGTTGCTCAGTATTGGGCTGAAGCCCTTGCTAAATCTGACAATGCAGAATTAGCTGCTAAATTTTCTCCTGTTGCTGCTGCACTTAAAGAGAATGAAGCAAAAATCATGGAAGAGTTGATGGCCGTAGAGGGTAAAGCGCAAGATATCGGTGGTTACTACCATCCAGATGATGCAAAAGCAGAAGCAGCGATGAGACCTTCTGCAACACTCAATGCGATTATTGACGCAATATAACTCATTTATGCAATAAATGTCACCAAATTGTGATAACATTTTGGTAAGATATCATCTACCGTAGAGGAAATTTTCCTCTACTTCACTTCTAAAGTATCTAGTGTAAAAAGATACTTTGACATTCAAATGTCATCACATAGGGTTGGCTTTGCCCTTCTTGTCGCAAAGCATAATTGATAACAAACATTATGAGTTATGTTTTGCTTTAGGGCCCCTATAGTTCTCATCAAAAGGATTGTAATGAAAAAAGGTAAAAAGGTAACGGTGATAGGTGCAGGAAACGTAGGTGCTACGGTAGCATTTATTCTTGCAATGAATGGTATTTGTCACCATGTAGTACTCAGAGACAGAAATACAGAAATCGCCAAAGGCAAAGCATTGGATATGTCTCAAGCAGCCAATGCAGCGAGATCACATACGATTGTTTCTGTGGCTGAAAATGCTTCGTGCATGGCTGATTCTGATATCGTAGTGATCACAGCGGGTAGTCCTCGTCTTCCAGGGATGAGCAGAGATGATCTTCTGATGATCAATGCAGAAATCACGAAAGAGGTAGTCGCAGATGTAAAAAAATATGCACCAGAAGCTATTATTGTGATGGTTTCAAATCCGCTTGATGTCATGACATATGTGGCGTTGAAAGAATCAGGTTTCCCAAAAGAGAGAGTTGTTGGTATGGCAGGGATTTTAGATTCGGCGAGAATGGCACATTTTATTTATGAAAAGATCGGATATGGGTCTGGTCAAATACGTGCTTCTGTAATGGGTGGTCATGGGGATGATATGGTACCACTACCAAAATTTTCCACCATTGCCGGGGTACCACTGACGGATATCTTGTCTGCAGATGATATTGCTGAAGTGGTTGAAAGAACAAAGCATGGCGGTGCAGAAATCGTAGGATACCTTAAAACAGGATCAGCGTATTATGCTCCTGCAAAATCAACAGCGATTATGGTTGAAGCGATGTTAAAAGATACGAAGCAGATTTATCCATGCGCTGTTTATCTTGATGGTCATTATGGTCATTCTGATGTTGTTTCTGGTGTTCCTGTAGCTTTAGGTGCCAATGGGGTAGAAAAACTTTTTGAGATGACATTGAATGATGAGCAAAAAGAGAAGTTTGCTACAAGTGTGAATTCGGTGAAAACGATGATCAATGTACTTAAAGAGAAGAATTTTTTCGGTTAGGATGTAATATGAGAGAGATAGCTTTTGAAGATGTAGTAAAAGCGGTTCGAGATATTATAGTTCATTGTGGTACTGATTTGCCTCAAGACACCTATGATGCTCTAAAAGATGCGATGGAAAAAGAAAAGTCTCCAGTGAGTCAAGAGGTGATCCGTCAGATTCTTGAAAATGCTGATATTGCTAAAGATGAAAAGAGACCATTGTGTCAAGATACAGGATTGGCAGTTTTTTTTGTCAAAGTAGGAGATGAAGTCAAAATAAAAGGTGGACTTCTTAAAGATGCTATCAATAAAGGGACGGAACAAGGGTATCAAGATGCCTATCTTAGGGCTTCAACGTGCGAACCTTTTTCAAGGGCAAACTTGAAAGATACGGTGGGATATAACCTTCCTGCAATCATCCACTTTGATATAGTCGCAGGAGATAAGATCGATATCGAGTATGCAGCAAAAGGTGGAGGATCTGAAAACGTAAGCCGTGCCAAAGTTTTTCCACCAGCAGCAGGGAAAGATGGAATTGTAGCGTATGTAAAAGAAGTGATTAGCGATGCAGGAGGAAATCCTTGTCCTCCTATCACGATCGGTGTAGGTATCGGTGGTACATTTGAAAGGGCAGCGATCAGTTCAAAACACGCCCTTTTTAGAGATATTGGAAGTCGAAATCCAGATCCAGAGATGGATGAATTAGAACAACGCATTCTCACAGAGGTCAATAAATTGGGTATTGGTGCGATGGGAATGGGCGGTACTAAAACAGCACTCGCTGTACATATAGAAGCCAATCCATGTCATATTGCTTCACTTCCTGTTTCCGTGAATGTACAGTGTCATTCATCTAGACACACTCATATTACGATTTAAGGAGAGACGATGGCAAGTTATACATTTACCACTCCTTTAAGCAGTGAAGATACAAAAAAACTGAAAGCAGGTGATACCGTATTACTTAATGGTACGATTTATACAGCAAGAGATGCAGCGCATAAAAGATTGGTGGAGTTGATCGAAGCAGGTCAAGAATTACCTTTTGATTTGGAAGGTTCTATTATTTATTTTGTAGGACCAACTCCACCAAAGCCCGGAGATCCTATAGGAAGCGCTGGCCCAACAACAAGTTATCGTATGGATAGTTATTCTCCAACGATGTTAAAGCATGGGTCTAAGGGGATGATCGGAAAAGGTAAACGTAATCAAGCGGTAAAAGATGCATGTGTAGACTATGATGGGATCTATTTTGGTGCTACAGGTGGCGCAGGTGCATTATTGGGTAAACAGATCAAATCAGCTGAAGTGATCGCTTATCCAGAGCTTGGTCCCGAAGCCGTCCGTAAGCTTGAAGTAGAAAACTTTCCTGTAACAGTCATCAATGATACGTATGGAAATGATCTTTACCAAATGGGTAGAGAACAGTATGAAGTGAAAGATTAGAGCATTTTTTTGCTTCGATCTTTTAATATGTATCTATTTGATACACCTATTTTGCCCTAAATTCTTTCTTGATGATCCAAATCAGACGAATCTATCTAAAAAACCTCTTCAAAACTGTGTAGATATAGTACACTTTCTCAAAAGAGTGACATCTTATAATTGAATTAATATAATATTATTCATAGAGAGCTTATAATACTTCTATTATTTGTAAATTTAAAGGAGATAACGTGAATATTCATGAGTATCAGGCGAAACAAATCTTTGCTAAATATGGTGTACCTACACCTAGAGGTATTGTGGCGAATACGCCCGCACAAGCAGTAGCGAATGCGCACGAACTTGGTGGAAAAATTTGGGTAGTAAAAGCTCAAATTCATGCCGGTGGTCGTGGACTTGGTGGGGGTGTAAAACTGGCTAAGAGTATTGTAGAAGTTGAGCAACTTGCCAATGAAATTCTTGGTATGCAACTTGTCACACATCAAACAGGGCCGGAAGGTAAATTGGTTCAAAAAGTTTACATCGAAGAGGGCGCAGATATCCAAGATGAACTTTATCTTGGTGTTGTCCTTGATAGAGCGAAAGAGATGCCAGTGATCATGGCGTCTACCGAAGGTGGTATGGAGATCGAAAAGGTAGCGGAAGAGACACCAGAAAAGATCATCAAAGTGGCAGTCGATCCAGCGATTGGCTTCCAAGGTTTTCACGGTCGCGAGTTAGTGTTTGGTCTTGGTATTACAGATCCAGCTGAGCAGAAAAAATTTATCTCTTTTGCTTCAAAATTGTATAAACTTTATTTAGAAAATGATGCTGAATTAATCGAGATTAATCCATTGATCAAAACAGGATCTGGAGACTTTTTAGCATTGGATGGCAAAATGGCATTTGATGATTCTGCGCTCGGACGTCATCAAGACATAGAAGATATGAGAGATATTTCAGAAGAAGATCCAGATGAAAGAGAAGCAAGCCAATATGGACTCTCTTACATTTCGCTTGATGGTGAAATCGGTTGTATGGTAAATGGTGCAGGTCTTGCAATGGGTACGATGGATACGATTAATTATATGGGGGGAACTCCAGCAAACTTCCTTGATGTAGGGGGAAAAGCAAATGCTGAGACGGTGGCGAAAGGGTTTGAGATCATCCTTAAAAACCCAAAAGTCAAAGCAATTTTTGTCAATATTTTCGGTGGAATTGTAAGATGTGACCGTATCGCGAATGGTATTTTGGAAGCGACGAAAATGGTTGATGTCCATGTGCCGGTTATCGTGCGCCTTGATGGTACAAATGCACCAGAAGCAGCAGAAATTTTAAGAAATGCAAATATTGCAAACGTCATTGCCGCAGATGATTTGGCAGATGGTGCCGCAAAAGCAGTAGCAGCAGCGAAAGGAGAATAGTTTAAATGAGTATTTTAGTCAATAAAGATACAAAAGTGATCGTGCAAGGTTTCACAGGAAAAGAGGGTACATTCCATGCTGAACAATGTTTAGCATATGGTACAAATATTGTAGGTGGTGTGACACCAAACAAAGGGGGACAAGAGCATCTTGGTAAGCCAGTATTCAATACGGTTAAAGATGCAGTAACAGCTACTGGCGCCACGGTTTCAATGATCTTCGTCCCGCCGGTATTTGTGGCGGATGCAGTGATGGAAGCAGCCGATGCTGGGATAGAGCTTGCGGTGATCATCACAGAAGGTGCACCTGTGCGTGATATGCAAGCTGCTAAAGCATACGCAGTGAAACACAATATGAAAACTATCGGTCCAAACTGTCCTGGAATTATCACAGCAGAAGAGTGTAAAATAGGGATTATGCCGGGTATGATTTTCAAAAAAGGAAATGTAGGTCTCATCTCTAAATCGGGGACATTGACTTATGAAGGTGCAAATCAAGTAGTGAAAGAAGGTTTTGGTATTTCAACGGCTGTGGGTATAGGCGGTGACCCTATTATCGGACTTTCATACAAACAACTTTTGCCTATGTTTGAAGCAGATCCAGAGACGGAAGCGATCGTGATGATCGGTGAAATTGGTGGAGATCTTGAGATTCAGGCGGCAGCTTTCATTAAAGAGCATATTACGAAGCCAGTGGTTGCATTCATCGCTGGTCAAACAGCACCAAAAGGTAAAAGAATGGGGCATGCTGGAGCGATTGTATCTGGCTCAGCTGGAACTGCAAAAGAGAAGATGGAAGCATTGCAAGCAGCAGGGGTAAAAGTCGTAGTTTCTCCTGCAGAAATCGGTAAAGCGATTAAAGAAGTACTCTCTAAATAAGCTTATATTTCTCCTTGATGTAGACTAAGTGAAATACTTAGACTACATCGCTATAAATTTATCTTAAATTATAAAATAAAAATTTTAGTTTCAACCAAATTTGGAAACCAATTTTGATATTTTTTATTGCTTCAAATAGTAACAAAATCTTTCTCTCTTATACAATTCGAACGCAATTCATACCCACTTTTATCGAAAGTAAGCTATTGTAGTCTTAGTGTGAATAAGTAAATCTCACGTAATATTTCAAATTAAAGGGGAACCAATGTCAACAATGACAGCTCCAGCTAATACTCCAGTGTGGGTAGATAAGGCTAGATGTAAAGCTTGTGATATTTGTGTGGATGCATGTCCTGCAGGTGTACTTTCTATGCAGGCAGATCCACATTCAACGCTTGGTGCAAATATCGAAATTATAATGCCTGATGCGTGTATCGGATGTAATGAGTGTGAACTTTCATGTCCAGATTTTGCTATCTATGTAGCAGAGAAAAAAGAATTTAAATTTGCAAAACTTACTGATTCTTCTAAATTAAGACAAGAAGCGATTATGAATAATGGGTTTAGATTACCAGCAGACTATAAGGAGGCTAACTAATGGCAGCAGGTGGCGATAACGTTGTAATTAAAGACGGCAAACGAGAAGTCGTTATGATCGGTAACCACTTGGCAGCTCAAGCAGCTGTTGATTGTGGTTGTATGTTTTTTGGTGGGTATCCTATTACCCCTTCATCAGAGGTTATGGAGTATATTTCGGATGCACTTCCAGCTGTAGGCGGTACCTGTATTCAAATGGAAGATGAGATAGCAGGTGTAGCAGTCGCAACTGGTGCAGCGATGTCTGGTCTACGTGCGATGACAGCTACATCAGGGCCTGGTATTTCACTCAAAGCAGAGAATCTTGGTCTTGCCCAAATGGCAGAGGTTCCTTTGGTGGTAGTAAACGTTATGAGAGGTGGTCCATCCACAGGTCTTCCGACACGTGTGGCACAAGGTGACATCGCTCAAGCGAAAAATCCATCTCATGGAGACTATAAGTCGATTGCATTGTGTGCAGGTACATTGGCAGAGTGTTATACTGAAACAGTAAGAGCATTTAACCTTGCTGACAGATTTATGCAACCAGTATTCGTACTCCTTGATGCAACGCTTGGTTTGATGCATGCAAAAGCGGTTATCCCAACACTTGAAGATGTGCAAGCGGGTATCGTACCAAGAAAAACATTTGACGGTGCGCCTGAAGATTACAGACCTTATGGTGTAGCGCAAGATGAAGCAGCAGTTCTTAACCCTATGTTCAAAGGGTATAGATACCACTTTACAGGGCTTCATCATGACGCAAAAGGGTTCCCAACTGAAGAGATTGAAACATGCAGAAAGCTTATCGATAGACTTTTCAGAAAAGTAGATGACCACTTAGATGAGATCGAATCAAATGAAGAATTTATGTTAGAAGATGCAGATATCCTTCTTATCGGATATGGGTCAGCTTCATTGGCAGTTAAAGAGGCAGTTGTAAGACTGAGAGCAGAAGGGATCAAGGCGGGTATGTTCAGACCGATTACGGTATGGCCAAGTCCGCAAAGAAGAATGAACGAACTTGGACAAAAATTTAAGAAAGTACTTTCAATTGAACTTAACCAAGGTCAATACCTCGAAGAGGTTCAAAGATCAATGGGTAGACTTGATATTGAAAAGCTTACAAAAACAAATGGTCGTCCTTTCTCACCACAAGATATCATAGATAAAGTTAAGGAGGTATTTTAGTCATGGCATTTAATTACGATAGTTATTTAAGAATGGAAAAGATGCCAACACTTTGGTGTTGGGGTTGTGGAGATGGTATTGTCTTGAAAGCATTTGTAAGAGCAGTTGACTCTTTAGGGTACAACAAAGATGATATCTGTGTCGTTTCAGGAATTGGATGTTCAGGGAGATTCTCTTCCTATGTTGACTTCAATACAGTCCATACAACGCATGGTAGAACAGTAGCATTTGCAACAGGTATAAAACTAGCAAATCCAGATAAAAAAGTGGTGATCGTTACCGGTGATGGTGATGCTTTCGCAATCGGTACAAACCATACGGTGCATGGTGCGAGAAGAAATATCGATATGACGATGATTGTGATCAATAACTTTATTTATGGTTTAACAAATTCTCAAACTTCTCCAACGACACCACAAGGTATGTGGAGTGTTACACAAAAAATCGGTAACGTCGATCCTACCTTCGATGCGTGTAAATTGGTCGAGGCTGCTGGGGCTTCATTTGTTGCTAGAGAATCAGTTACTGCTCCTAAAAAACTTGAAAAAGTGATCAAAGCAGCATTAGAACATAAAGGTTTCGCATTTATTGATGCATTGACAAATTGTCACATTAACCTTGGACGTAAAAATAAAATGGTTTCTGCTATGGAGACACTCGATTGGATCGATAGTATCACTGTATCTAAAACAAAATGGGATGGTATGAGTGAAGAAGAAAGACTAAACTTTTTCCCAACTGGTATCTTAAAGCAAGATACAAATGCTGCTGAGTATTGTGATCTTTACCAAATGGTTATAGATGCACATCAAGGTAAGCGTAAAAAAATCACGCAAGATGATTTTGAGAAAAAGATATAAGGAGACACGATGGCTAGACAAGTATTAAGATTTACTGGTGTTGGTGGGCAAGGTGTTCTTCTTGCAGGTGAGATTTTTGCTTCGGCAAAGATCAACCAAGGTGGGTTTGGTATGAAAACAGCGACTTATACCTCACAAGTGCGTGGTGGACCAACCGTTGTTGATATCCAATTGGATGACAATGAGATTTGGTATCCTTATGCGATTGATGGACAGATTGACTTTATGCTATCAGTAGCAGATGTATCATACCAACAATTCAAAAATGGTGTAAGAGAAGGCGGTACGATCGTAATCGAGCCAAATCTTGTTCACCCAACTGAAGAAGATAGAAAAAAATGGAATATCGTTGAGATACCTATTATTACAATTGCAAAAGAAGAAGTAAAATTGGTTCTAACACAATCAGTTGTTGCACTTGCTATTGCTAACACGTATCAAAATTTGATCGATGAAGATCTATTGGTCGAAACAATGCTTTCTAAAGTTCCTGAAAAGTTTCATGCGCCAAATAAATTGGCTTATGATTTAGGGAAAAAATATGCTTTAGAGGCTATGGCTAAAGCGAGTTAATTGCTTTCATTTTGTAGACAGTAAAGCTACTGTCTACAACCTTCTTGTTATTTTTATCCAAACTTATCATACCTCATTATGTTATATGCTATAATTCGAATCAAGGTGCAACAGGTAGTTGCTGGTGATATTTTATCACGAGAGGAAAGTCCGGGCTGCAGGTGAGATAGAACTCCATCTAACGGATGGCCAGAGTAATCTGAGGGCAAGTGCAACAGAAAGTAGGTAGCCACATTGTGGTGATAGTGAAAGGGTGAGGTAAGAGCTCACCAGTCTCTGTGGTAACATGGAGAGCTAGGTAAACCCTGTTCGCAGCAAGAAGTATATGGTATAAGTCTCACACGCTGTTTAATCAGCATTTATGCTTCGCTTGAACGTATTGGTAACAATGCGTCTAGATAAATAACTACCCAAGACAGAACCCGGCTTATCGTTGCACCTTTTTTACAATTCTGCATTGGCAGTCAAGCTACCACTTAAATGGGTATGGATCGTGATATCATTTTCATTGATAGTGAGATCTTCAACGACCGCTTTATCTAAGTGTCCTGATAGTGCTAAATCACCCTGAGAAACATTTTCTAATGCTTCATTGATTTTTTGCATTCCCTCATCGATTTTTTCTCCATAATGAAAATGAACTATCTCTTGCAAGTAAGATTGTATCGGACCGATTCCCGCAACATTGATGAGGATATCAAAAAGTTTACTGTTGGTATTTGATTCGTATGTGAATTTATCAAATGTGATCGTTCGATCTTCTTTATTGATCTCTGGATTACCTGAAAAAACTACTTCACCTTTAATGTCGAACCAATTAAATTTATCTAACATTTTAAGCCATTCATCGCGACTATCGTAGCTAACATGTGCTGATATGCTCAACGTCCCTTGATCATTTTTACTGATCTTTGGATTAGATATGTTGAGTACACCAGGGATGACGCTATCAACAAAATCTAT
>JBEARN010000014.1:0-19294 GCA_041163165.1 Pseudomonadota bacterium | reverse complement strand
GCGTTGTTTCTCCTGTGCCAAACTGAGTTTTGATATCATTTGCAATCAGTGTCGTGAGAGACTCTTTGTCCCTACCATAAGCAAAAGAAAGGTAGGGACTTTGGAGGTCATCAGTTTTTTCAAATATTCCACTTTGGAATCTTTGCTCCACACAAAACACAAACCAGAAGGATACCGCGTTTATAAAGCACTCGCTAAGATGACGATGCAACCTTTTATCAACCATTTTTTGAAAGAAGATCAACGTCAAGTGTTTATCGTAGGAATCGATGAAACCGTAAAGAGTGGTTATGCCCATGTAGCCTTACTGACCCATGCGATGAAGGATCAACAGTGTGTTCCCCTTCATGCAGCACTGTTGGCAAAAAATAACGTGAACTATTCTGGTCAAAGTTTGCAGTTTCGTTTGGAACATCCAAGGGAGTTTGTCTACAACGGTCCATCAAATATCGATGTTATTTTGGTGGATGATATCATTACGACAGGGATTACGTTGCAAGAAGCACAAAGCGTACTCTTGGCACAAGGGGTTAATGTGCTTTTTGCTTTGACTTTGGCAGATGCAGAAGAATAGAATTTTAAAAATAAATAGGATAAATTAACTCCTATTTGGTTATACTAACCGAGATAAAACGGTAAAAGTAGAGATTATGGCTGTAGAAAAACCTTCATTGTTATCATTGTTGGAACATGCACAAGGTAAAAAAATTCTTTTTCTTGGTAGAGAACGACTTTTTACCAAAGAAGAGATAATACGATTTTTGAAAAAATATGGAATCGAGATAGTCAAAAACCTTGAAGAGGGTGTCATCGCTACCGTAGAACATAGCTCTCTCAATCCCGTGGAGGAAGAGATCTCGAATGATGCATACAGTGCAAAAATACCTTCTTACGGTTTAGAAGCATTAGAAAAACTACTCTCTGAAACGATGAATGAAGATGAACTCCTCATGGGGATCAAGCTCTCTAATGATCAGGAGAGAATTTTTAGGCTTTTAGGCAATGCGCATATCCCGGAATCACTTTTTATCAAACTTTTAATGCTATATCAATGGCACGACGAGGAGGATGACCGTAACGATAGGGATGTTATCATGTATACACTCAAACGTTATATCGATATCAAGCCAAATGAAGCTGACCTTCTTTACAGTTATCTGACTTTGCGTCGTTTGGCGACCGAAGCGGTTAATCCGCAGCTTTTATTTGCCCTTGTTGGATTTCCAAATTTTTCTTTTTTGATACGCGGCAAAGAAAAAATAACACTCCGGGAGACGATCGCACGCAATGAATATTTGGATGAGGCACTTATCGCTAAACTGGTGAGTTTAAGAGATGAAAAAGTAGATGTGGCTTTGGGAGGAAATCTTTGCGTGGACCTAGAACGCTTACACATCTTATTTGGGAAGAAAAAAACCGCTATTTATCATGCATTAGCAACAAATAAATCTATCGATCACACACTCTTTGAAGGATTGTTGCACCAAGATGACAAAACGATACAATTGTTACTTCTTTCCCAGCCCATCAATCAGATACGTTTAGAAAGTATCCAAAAGGTCGATTTAGGCGAAGATCTTATGGCAGTATTGGGGGCGAATGAATCACTTCATCCTAAAGTAATCGAAACCTTAATCACGCAAAACAACGAAGCAATTTTGATCCATCTTTCAGCCAATCCGATCCTTCAAGCAGATCAATTAGAAAAGATACTTGCCAAAGATATACCTTCAACCTATCCTTATCTAGCGTTGAATCCTTCACTGCCACAAGCAATACTTACCCAACTTTATGAAACAGCTGAAAATCAAGAGATATTGGTCTCTTTGGCGCACAATAAAAATACGCCAGAAGCCATACTGCGTTCTTTATTTGCTCGAGATGAATTCAAGATCAACGAAGGATTGGCCTCCAACCCTTCTGTTCCGATGGAGTTGCTCGATGTCTTAAAGGTAGATACACGTTTGCAACATGCCTTAGCAATGAATGAAGTCTTCATCAAAGAGTATGAAACAGTCTTGGATTACGACAAAAAAGCGGTACAATTTTAACAAGGAGACGAAGATGAAAGCATCACATATTACCCAAGTAGTGAATCAGTTGATTGTAAAAAAATTACCCGTTTTTGTTTGGGGTGCGCCGGGGATAGGGAAGTCTTCGATCGTAAAACAAATCGCCAAAAACAATCAATTGGATTTTTTGGATTTGCGTCTTTCTTTGCTTGATCCTACGGATCTGAAAGGGATCCCTTTCTTTGATGCGGAAAACCAAGAAGGGGTATGGGCAAAACCGAGTTTCCTCCCTTCTGATCGAGAATCTAAAGGGATTCTGTTCTTGGATGAGATCAACACAGCACCTCCAGCGGTACAAGCATCGGCATATCAACTCATCTTGGACCGCAAAGTAGGTGAATATGAACTTCCTCCGGGGTGGAGCATCGTTGCTGCAGGAAACCGTGAAAATGACAGAGGGGTAGTTTATAAAATGCCACCTCCATTGGCAAATCGTTTTGTTCACTTTGAAATGGAAGTCGATTTTGATGATTGGAAATGGTGGGCATACCAAAATGAGATAGATTATTCCATTATCGCTTATTTGGCATACGATAGATCGATGCTTTTTACGTTTGATCCGATATCGAACGAAAAAAGCTTTGCAACGCCACGTTCGTGGGAATATGTCGACAGTATTATGAAATCAGGCATCGGAGAAACGCTTTTACTTGATACCATTTCTGGTGCTGTGGGACGTGAAGCTGCAGTAGGATATATGAGCTTTAAAAAAGTGATGGATAAACTTCCCGATTTTCAAGCCATATTGGAAGGAACGCAAACTGAGTATGAGGAAAAAGATCCAAAAGTATTGATAGGATTTGTGATAGGGTTAGTGAATGCACTAAGAGAAACCAAGGATACAGGTGCGGTTGATCATGCACTAAAATTCTCTTTGGCACTTCCGGGAGAGTTTGCTATCATGTTGGTAAAAGATATGCAGCAAAACAAGATCGATGTTGAAGGCTCAAGCCAATGGGGGAACTGGGTAAGAGAGTTTGCTTATTTACTGTCGTAAAATGAAAAATTAATAATCGAGAATGGATAATAAAGGTTTTGGTATAATATTTGAAATGATGATAAATGAAAGATGAAAAATGAAAAATGTATGGCTAACTATTATTTTACTCACGCAGACGATCAGTGCTTTTGATCCTTTGGAAGTGTTCGAAAAAGAGTGTCAAGAGGGAAAATTTGATCGATGCTATAAGGTGGGGCATGCTTACTTGGTGGACAAAAACTACACCAAAGCGTTTGAGTATATGAGACGATCTTGCGATGGCGAAGATGCTCAAGGATGCTACACAGTAGGGCGAATGTATTTGAGTGGCATAGGGACGCAAAAAGATGAAATGCAAGCGACAACTGCTTTTAAAAATGCATGCAACAGAGGATATCCGGATGGATGTGGTGCGATCGGCGGGATGTATGCGATAGGAAAAGGGGTTAAAGCAGACAACTTTATTGCGGTTGAATATCTTGTCAAAGGATGCAACAATGGCAGTGGTATTTCTTGTGCTTTTTTAGGCAACAGATACGAACTTGGGGAAGGGACAAAAAAGGACCTTCAGATCGCAAAAAAGTTTTATAAAATCTCTTGCGATCTGAATTTTAAAGAAGGGTGCACAGAGTATCATCGACTTCAAAATTAAGTGATTACACTAATCCAACCAATGCCGCCAGCAAAACAGGTGGCGTGATCACCAGTCCCACTTTCATATACTCTCCCCAACCTATTTTCACTCCTTTTTGTGCTAAAACATGCAGCCACAGAAGTGTAGCGAGTGAGCCGATAGGGGTCATTTTGGGGCCTAGGTTGCTTCCTAAAATATTCGCATAAGCTAATGCTTCATTGCCTGCATATCCCACGTGGTCTATAGCGATATCCATGATCATGATCGTGGGCATGTTATTCATCACGGCACTCACAACAGCAGAGAGAAATCCTGTACCGATGACAGCGACAACATCACCTCCATGTTGCATTTGGACGATGAGATCAGCAAGATAGATCGTAAGTCCTGCATTCTTCAATCCATAGACCACCACATAAAGCCCGATAGAGAACCATACCACTTGCCATGGTGCAGTTTTGATCGTCATGATCGGTTTGGTCGCTTTATAGTGTGTTGCAATAGCAAGAAAAATTAACGCCCCACCTAATGCAAAAACAGAAACAGGTAGGTGGAAGTAATCACCGATAAAGTATCCCATCATCAATAGTCCCAAAAACCACCAGCTCAGTTTGAACATCGTCTCATTTTTGATGGCAGACTCCGGAGTAGCAAGATTTTCGATATCTAATTGGTGCGGAATATCTTTTCTAAAGTAAATCCATAAAACCACTAAAGAGGCTAAAATTGCCAGTAGGTTAGGCAAGAACATCGTTTTCGCATACTCCCAAAATCCTATATCAAAATAACCAGCGGTCACGATATTGGTAAGATTAGAGATCACGAGTGGATTTGAAGCACTGTCACCTATGAAACCACCAGCCATCAAAAAAGCGAAGATTGCTAAAGGTTTCATCTGAAGGTGTTTCATCTTCGAAAGCAAGATAGGCGTGAGGATAAGCGCTGCACCATCATTAGCAAAAAAAGCAGCGACCAGTGCACCTAAAAGCAGAATATAGAGAAAGAGTAAATTCCCATTTCCCCTACTGAGCCGTGCTATTTTCAGAGCTGCCCACTCAAAAAATCCGATCTCATCTAAAACGAGAGAGAGAAGGATGATTCCAATAAAAGCGAGCGTGGCATCCCAAACGATGCCTGTAACTGTCACGACATCTTGCAGTGAAACTACGCCTAGGAGTAGGGCTATAATCGCACCGATGATAGCCGTAGTGCCTATTTGAAGTCCCTTAGGCTGCCAGATGATGAAGAGAAGGGTAATAAAAAAGAGTGAAGCAGCTAACAACATGGTGTATTCAACACTTTTGATTTTTCAAGTGCCGCCTCTATCTCCTCTTTGCTTACATTACCGGAAAGATCGAGCGTGACATCACCATCTTTACCATCCACTTTCATATGGGTGATCTTCTTCTTCGTTGCATCACTCATGCATTCACATTGTCCTGTCGCACAGTTTTCTACCATTTTAACGATATTCTGTTTCTCTACGTTTCCAGTAAAGGTTATCTTTACACCATCAACTGTTTTTAAAACATGTTTTTCCACCATAACTCCTTATTTTTTTTCTGCGAGCACTTGAAGTACTTTGGGCAATAGGATACTATCGATATCTTCATAGGTATCTTCAAATGCACTGAAATCCTTGCCATCTGGATCTTCAAAACCTACATGTATTGTTTTGACCGCTTTGGGAAACACGGGACAGCTCTCTTTTGCGTTATCACATACAGTCACCACAAGATCATAATGATGATCGATCACCGACTCAAAGGTTTTAGAGTGGTAGGCATCTCTCCAGATACCATGCTGTTCTAAAACCTTTTGCGCATTGGGGTTTACCCTACCGGAGGCTTTCACCCCGGAACTTTCGGCATCAATACCTTCAAGCTTGGCATTGATCAATGCTTCGGCGATGATGCTTCGGCAACTGTTTCCAGTGCAAAGAACAAGAACTTTTTTCATCTATAGAGCCTTTTATTTTTAAATGATTGAGGCATTGTAACATATAAATTTTAATATATCAAGATATATTGATGTATTAAATCTTGCATTGCGTGGAGAGGATAGGGATATCTAACTCTAAATAGCTGATCTCTTTTAAAATATTTTGGCGAAAGATATCTAATGGTGTACGGATAGAGTAGTATGCCCAGCGTCCTTTGCGCTCCACTTTCAGAAAGCCTGCCTCTTTCAGTATCTTTAAATGACGTGATATGCGTGACTGTATCATTTCAAAGGCATTTTCAATATCACAGACGCAAACCGCACCGTTTTGGTCTATAAACCGTAAAAGTCGCACCCTGGTTTCATCGTTGAGTGCCCCGATCGTTTGCATAAAAGTATCCATGGGAAAAGTGTAGCAAAATTTCATCTCTCTATCAAGAGTTGTTTGTTTCAGTTGCTATTTATAGCAATCAGGCTATAACTATAGTCATCACGGCTTATAAAGGGACAGAAAATGGAATATTTGCATCATTTTTGGGTAGCGCTTCTGGAACTGAGTTATGCGATGTCGCCCTATATCATTATAGGACTCCTTTTTGCGGGGATATTGCATGAGTTTGTGCCAGACTCTATCGTGACAAAACATTTAGGTAAAAGCAATGTCGCTTCTGTAATCAAATCAACACTGTTTGGCATACCGTTACCTGTTTGCTCTTGTGGCGTTGTCCCTTTGGCAACAAGTATCAAAAAAAGTGGGGCGAGCAAAGGGGCGACCCTCTCTTTTCTGATCTCTACGCCGATTACAGGGATCGACTCTATGTTGGCAACTTATGGGATATTTGGATGGATTTTTACTATTTACCGTGTCCTGTCTTCGATCGTCATGGCGATAATCGCAGGTATCTTAACCAATATTTTTGACAAAGAAGAAGCCGTAAAAAAACCTGCTTTTTCGGCGGTACAAACCGCATCACTTTCTATGGGGAGTTTTTCCATGAAAGCACCTGTTGCGACATTCGGTGCAGCCTCTATCCCCCATGCTTCTTGTTGCAGTAGCGAGAAAAAAAACTTTTGGTTGACCAGTGCTTTGCGTTATGCTTTTTTGACACTTTTAGGTGACATTGCAAAACCATTGATATGGGGATTGCTTTTAGGCGCGTTGATCACCATCTCGATACCAGAGAGTTTGTCACAATTACTGACACAATATGGATGGCTCTCTTACCTTATCGTGATCGCCATTGCAGTACCGATGTATGTGTGCGCAACAGCCTCTTTACCTATCGCTGCGGGGTTGATGCTTTCAGGTGTGAGTGCGGGTGCTGCCTTCGTATTTTTAAGTGCAGGACCAGCTACGAATACTGTAACGATAGGTGTTGTTAAAAAGATATTGGGAACGCGTTCATTGGTGATCTATCTGGGGAGTATTATCTTAGGGAGTATTCTGTTTGGATTAGGGCTTGATTATCTTTTTTTAACTTCTCAGATCACTCCTGCTTCTTTGATCCATATTCATGACGAAGCAGGAGTATTTTCAATATTAAGTTCAGCTCTATTGTGGGTACTTGTATGGTATTTGATTTTGTTTAGGAAAAAATAAATTACAGTGAAATAGCTGTGCCAATGGAAATATTGCCACCAAAACCACTCGCACTATTTCCATAAGCACTTGTTGTTGCAAATGGATTGAGTTTTTGAGAACATCCTGAAAACATCAAAACAAGTATTATCCACATACTACATTTTTTAAACATTTATCTCTCCTTGTATGATAGTAAAAAAACACCTAGCGAAAGTGCAGAGATGATGATGATGGATGCACCCGACGAAAGGTTATAGGTGTAAGAGAGAATGAGCCCAAAAAGAGTAAAAAAAGCAGCGATAAATCCAGAAAGAAACATCATAAAAAAAAGCGATTGAGAGAGTTTTTCTGCGATATATACAGGGATAGTGAGCATCGCGATGACCAAGATAAGCCCCACTACTTTGATGGCGATGACCACTGTCAAAGCGGCGAGTATTAAAATTAATGTATAAAAAAAGCTTACATTGACATTTCTTAGCTTTGCATACTCGCTGTCATAAGAGACTGCTAAAATATCTCTATACCAAAAAGTGACGATGACTAGGATTAAAGCGAGCAATCCTCCCATAAAGTACAAATCTTCTGTACTAACCGCTAAAATAGATCCGAAAAGATAACTCATCAGATCGACATTGTAGCCTTCGGTAAGATCAACAAAAATCACACCAATTGCCATTCCCACTGCCCAAATAAGCCCGATAAATGTATCAATACGGTGGCGTTTTTTCAGCGTAAGCACCGCAATGAGTAGAGCGGCACCTACAGCAAAAAACGAAGCGCCCAAAAAGATAGGCAAACCCAAATATACAGCCAAACCGATCCCACCATAAGAGGTATGAGCGATCCCTCCTGCCAAAAATACCATTCGGTTTACCACGATCAGTGAACCGATGATCCCTGCGGCAAAACTGACAAGAAGACCTGCGACTAAGGCATGCTGAACAAATTCAAAGTGAAGTGCTTCTATCATTTTTTGACCGTCCATTTAACAGGATTCTCTTCGGTGCTACAACTTTCACACGATTCACTTCCCAACATCTGAAGCAGTTCCACTTCACAAAAATGTCCTTTTCCTCCATGGGTATGAAATGTTTTTTCTTTGTCCGAGATATCATGATAAGAAAGTTTTTTATTGATATACGCTGCTTTATTGGCATACTCTAAAATGACAGAAATATCGTGGCTCACGACAATAATAGTGATCGTTTGATTCAGAAGTCGGATAAGCTCATAAATCTCTTTTTGTCCTCCAATATCGATACTAGAGGTAGGTTCATCTAAGATGAGTATCTCGGGATGGGCACAAAGCCCACGGGCGATCATCACTCTTTGGCGCTGCCCCCCAGAAAGAGAACCGATCTTTCTTTGGGCGTAGGATTCCATTCCTACTTGCGCTAAAGCACCCATCGCACACTGCATCTCTTCTTTTCCGTATCCAAAAAGAGGGCGTTTCCCACGGATGTGCCCCATCATCACGACTTCAATCACTTTGATCGGGAAATCTGTATTAATATTCGTATTTTGCGGTACATATCCTATTTTGGAAAGGCTTTTGTCTGGGGTATTTCCAAATACAGAGATAGATCCTTTTTGTGGTTTTTGAAGTCCGAGAATAAGTTTGAGCAATGTTGATTTGCCTCCGCCATTTGGACCTATAATCGCCAAGAAGTCTTTTTTTTGTACTGAAAGATTGATATTTTCCAATACAGTTTGTTGTTTCTCATACCCAAATGATAGATGTTTGATATCGAGTATAGACATGCTATTCCCCTGTAGCGATAGCGGTAGCCATATTGATGAGATTTTCAGACCAATCTGGCGCAAGTGGTGTCACTTTCATGACAGGTATCTGTAGCTCTTTAGCGATGATTTTTGCAGCATTATCAGAAAATTCTGGCTGTATAAAGATCGCTTTTACTTTCTCTTCTTTGGCTTCTTTTAATAAATGGATCAACTCTTTAGGTTTAGGCTCTTTCCCCTCTATCTCAACCGCAACTTGACGAAGTCCATACGCTTTGGCGAAGTATCCCCAAGAGGGATGAAGGACCATAAAAGTCTTTGGTTTTTTTAGTGTAGAGAAAATATCAACGATTTTTTGATCTGTTTCATCGACTAGCGCCAAAAAAAGATCCAAATGGTGTTCATAATAGGCTGTATTTTGTGGATCATTTGTTTTTAATGTCTCGCAAATATGGTGCGCGATTATCTTTACATTTGCAGGAGCAGTCCAGATATGCGGATCTTCACCATGATGTTCATGCGTGTGTTCGGCATGTGCTTCATGTTCCGCTTCTTCCATCATCATCTTTTCGATACCTTCGTCAAGATCGATGATCTGCATGGAAGGATTAATGCTCTGAAATTTAGGCAACCATGCAGACTCAAACTCCACATCGATAGCAAAATAGAGTTTGGCTTTGGTGATATCGATCATTTGAGACGGTTTTGGCTCATAAGTATGGGGTGAATTCCCCGGCTTTACCATTAAAGTGACATGAACTTTGTCTCCACCAATTGCTTCTACAAATGTTTTCTCAGGCAAGATACTTACCGCAACGTTTAACTTTGCAAAAAGGGTGATGGTAGAAATGAGGGAAATAAACAGGATTTTTTTCATGGTCACATTATAGCAAAAAATCTACAGAGCTACACCGATACCTAGAGCATCAGAAAGAACGATTTGACTTTCATTAAATGCAACCGAAGTTTCGACACTATGGGAAGCTAGAAGATTGACAGCATCTAGATCTAGCATTGAAACAATATCTGCTTTTGCTGAAGCGAGATGTACCCCCGCAGCAACACTAATAGGCCCTTCGAGCATACACCCTATCATGCACTTTGTATCGTAGCTTTTCGCAAGATCTGCCAGCTGCAATGCTTGACTGATCCCACCTGTTTTGGCAAGTTTGATATTGATGTAATCAACCGCTTGTAGCTCAAAAAGCATCCTTGCATCTTTAAGAGAAAAGACAGATTCATCCGCAAGTAATGGCGTTTGCACTCTCTCCTTGATGTACCGTAGTCCTTCGATATCATCTGCTTTGACAGGCTGCTCTATGCACTCAGCGATGATCCCTTTAGACTCTATGCGATGAAGTAAATCGATCGCTTCATCGGCACTCCATCCTTGATTGGCATCCAGTCTCATCGTAATGTTTCTAGGGAGTGCTTCATAAAGTTTTATGATACGTTCGCTGTCATTGATAGGATCTTCGCCTATTTTGATTTTGAGCGTCTCATACCCAAGAGATACAGCATGAAGCGCATCCTCCACCATCCTATCGATACCATTCATACTGATGGTAATATCTGTGTTGAAATGGGTTTTAGTACCTCCGAGCATCTTATAAAGCGGTGCTTTGGATGCTTTTGCTTTAAGGTCAAAGAGGGCGATCTCTAATGCCGATTTGGCGGTTGTATTGTGCAGGATACGGGAATGTATATTTTTTAATATATCATCAAATTCTTCTATCTCTCTCCCGAGTATCAGAGGCTTAAGATAGTCGATAGCAGCGATCATAGAACCGATCGTCTCTCCAGTGATGACCGGTGTGGGTGCACCTTCACCGTAGCCGATGGTTCCATCATCGCACTCCATGATCACCACAAGATCTTCAAGTATCTCGACACGTCTCAACGCTGTCACAAATGGGGTTTTAAGTGGTGCTTTGAGAATAGTGGTGCGAATATCGGTTATTTTCATACTATTAAACCTTATATTTTATTCGTAGTATTATATCAACATAAAATGATGACATAAGAATTAACCGAAAAATCTCATATCTTATCTATACCCCACTGATCATCTCCAATACTTTCGCGACCATTAGCCCCACAAATGTACCGACGATATACCCCATCATCGCCATCAAAACGCCTATGGGAATCAATGCTTTAGAATAGGCTGATGCAAGGATCGGCGCTGAAGCGACCCCTCCTATATTTGCGAGAGATGCCACCCCTAAAGAGAAAAGATCAAGTTGAAAGAGTTTGGCAAAAAATACCATCACAAGCGCATGAAAAAAAATGATCACAAATCCCGCTGCAATATAGATGGGTGCTTGTGTAAGTTCTGCAAAATTCGCCCTTGAAGCGATGAGTGCTACGATAAAATAAAGCAATCCACTTCCTAGTTGCGTACTTCCTGCGATCTTTGACAATGGTGTCATGGCAAAAAAGATACCAGCCAAAGTAGCGATGATCACTACCCATGTGTCGGTACTTAAAAAAGAGGTTTCAGGCAAAAATATTGCAACCATTTGTGCCAGTTTCGAAACGAGCAGGGTAGTTACTCCCAAGAGGGCAAAAGTAAAAAAGGTAAGAGGTTGTTTTTGCTCTTCTTTCGCCTGTAATCTTTCTCCCACTTCATCGATCAGTGAAGTATCTGCGCCACTCCAAAGATTAAACTGTTTTGCGAAGGGAACCAAAGATAAGAGTATCATTACCCAAATCGCATAATCGATAGAATCGATCAGTAGGGTATACCCCATTGCATGATCGGGAAGATTCAAAGCAGTCTGGATCGCAACCATATTCCCTGTGCCACCTATCCAAGAACCTGCGAGTGCAGCGAAAGCTTTCCAAGCATTTGGATCAAAATAAGTATGCAAAAGGGCAAACATACCTATAAACCCTAAACCGATACTCAAAGAAGCGAGAAAAAAAGTAAACAACATCTTTGTTCCCAATCGAATGATCTCTCTCATATCTGCTGAAAGCAACATCAAAAAGATCATCGCGGGAAGGAGGTTTGATTTTAAAACGATATAGGTGACATTGACCGAAGAGGACTTTTCCCAAACTCCCAACGTAGAAAAAAGCATTACTGCAAAATAAAGTATGACGATAGAAGGGAGATACGCAAAAAGCTTGAAAGCACTCTTTTTCTCGATGGTGATGATCAATAAGGCGATGAGCATTAAAACGATCGCATAGACAATACCGTTTTCAATCATATTTAATCCCCCTCAAATTTCAAAAATATTATAGCAATTAAAAAACGATTAACCTAGTTTTTTTATACTTTTCATGTAGCTAAATTTCTATAAGGAGCTTAAACCATGCTAACAAAAAAAATATCTATTTTTATGCTACCATTGATTGCCACTGTATCCATTTATGCTCAAGATCCTCTGACTGACCCTTTTGGAGATGATATCTTCAAAGAGATGTATCAAATGCAAAAAGAGATGGATAAAGTCTTTGAAAGGATGCATGAACGAATGAGTCAAAGAACACAACTACTTAACCAGCCGATGAGCCAAACTTTTGTTCCAAAAGATCGTATGAGTGTGACAAGCAGTCTGCTTGAAGATAAAGGAGATTATTATATGTATCATACCCATATTCCTCAAAACCCACAAAATCAGATCGACATCTCCATTAAAGATGGTATCTTGTTTTTTAAAGCAACTGTCGATATGACACAAAAAAACAATGGAGTGGAGCAGCACTCTACGAGTATGATCCAGCGGAGTGAAAAACTTCCCGATGATGCCGATCCAAAATCACTCACAAGTGAATACCAAGATGGTTTATTGCTCTTAAAAATAGAAAAGATCAAATCGGCGTCCAATGTTAAGGTGTCACCACCTCAAGAGAGACCTACGACTCAAATTAAAAATTAGTACTATTTTTGAAACACCTCTGAGACCATTTTTGCTTTGGCTGCTTTGTAAGCTCTTTCGTATTTGATGACCCATTTCAGATATGTCTCTTGCTTTTTTTGTGCTTGTGCAAAATATTTTTCTGCGCAAGCATTCGCGGCAACTGAGATCGTGAATGCTTTCATCCCGCACAAACTGTTACGCGTTCCCATAAAGAAAAAGGTGTCTGCGATGTCAATTTGATTGCATGAATCGACTGTTTTGACGATAAACTGGTCGTTGCACTCTTTAGAAGAAGTCCCCAGTGTATAGTAGCATCTATCGTGTGCATCGCATGCTTCTTTAAGCCAGATATCATCATCAAACAATTCATTGGCGACATCATAAACATCTTGAAGTTTTTCTGCACTGCATCCGTCAGGCTCGGCTGCATAAGGATAGTACGCCGTCGGAAAGTTCAGATTATACGGGAGTACAATACCATTTTGCGTCACACCTCTTGATTGGGCGTCACTCTGTTTTAATGTTAAATTCGGTTCGGGGTCTTTGATCTGATCATAATGAAAAGTTTCTGGATCACACACTACTTCTTCCCACAATTTATCGTTGATACGTGAAAAGTCTTGCACATGATAATAAAAAGAACTCAATAGCACATTGTAAAAATCGTTATTGATGATTTGTGGGATTTTAAGATACTGAGAGCCAAACCTTTGTTTTAAACGGTTTTTACTTACTTTTTTCATCGCCAAAATGTCTTCATCCGGCATCATCATATCGAGTGCATAGATGGCACTATTTTCTAACAAGGTATCATCATATTCAGAAAAAAATGCTTCAAAGCGTTTGTAAAAACTTTTCTGTTCTTTTTGAAGCATCAGCAGTTGTAAATCCGCCGTGCTTTGATTCTCTTCCCCGTCACTATAGAGACTGCTTAACAACAAAAGTAATGCGATCACATATCTCATCAAACTATTTTCGCTTTTTACTATGATATGCAACACGACCAGAACGGTAAGGGGTCCCTCTGCGATTTTGGTTGTGGCATTCGTCACAAATCGAAAATCTGTAAGAAAAATCGAGCACTTTTCCGCACTTTCTGCACGTTTTCGTAAAATGTCCTTGACGTAACGAGTTTTCTATAAAATGATTCAGTCTTCCGCGTGCTTCGATCGCTTTTTGGGTTTCTTGAAAAATATCCGGAAACTTAAAAGAGAGCCAAAGATACAAAGATATCTCCCTGACTCGATCTTCGGCATTCAAGAGCATTTCGTTCGTTTGCGCAAAAGGAGGCAAATCTCTAGGCGGAATATATGGCACTTTGCCACCTGCTTCTATTTGACGGACATAACGGTGAAACACAGATTCTATGTAAGGGGAAGAGATACTCGCCGGTGCACAAGAGAGGTAAAAACGGGTTTTAAGGTCCAAATGATATTCGCCGACGATCGCAGCGATTTCGAGCATTGAGTCGATATTGGCGGCGACGAATGGTCCTTCAAACTCCATATTGTCGGCAAAAAAAGTTAAAATATCCAATATATTTTCTGTTTCCAGAATCTCTCCAATAAGCATCACATGCTCTAAATTTGCCATGACGGAGACAGGTAGCTTCAGATCAGAAAGGGGCGTATGAAATGTTGAAGATATCGTATAGAGTGTGTTTTCGTCCAAAGCCCCAACATACCCTTTTTCTTCATAGCCATAGCGTCCTGCACGTCCAGAGATCTGCAACACTTCGGTCGGAGAAAGTTCCCGTCTTCTCAATCCGTCAAATTTGTTGTCTTTGGCAAAAAGTATCGTTTTAATAGGAAGATTAAGCCCCATCGCGATGGCATCTGTCGCGACAAGGATATGACTTTCTCCCTCCCTAAAACGTCTCGCTTCTTCACGTCTCACTTCAGGCGAGAGATTCCCATATACTACCGAAACGCTATACCGTTCACTTAACTGTTGTTTTAAAGAGAGGACATCACGTCTGGAAAAAGCGACTACGGCGGTTTGTGGTTCGATATGACGCATGGAGGTCGCATGAGGGAGAAGCTCTAGCTCGTTTTTTCGCTCAAAAGGAATCACTTCCAAATCTTCTTCAAGGTAAGCACAAAGTTCTTCGACCGCCTGCAATGCATCGCTAGAGCCCGTCAATATCACCGTTTTTGCCGGCACACCTATGAGCGCATTTGCCCATGCCCATCCTCTGTCGCGATCCGCGATCATTTGGATCTCGTCGATCACGCACAAATCAACTTCAACCGAGACATTCATCATCTCGATCGTGGAAGAGATATGGGTAGAGCCTTCGTCGATGATCTCTTCTTCGCCTGTGATAAGTGAAACACTCACCGCTTCTTTTTTAAGACTTTCATACCCCTCAAGTGCCAGCAGCCTCAGTGGCGCAAGATAATACCCAGTAGAAACATTTTTCAAGGCTTGAAAAGCATTATAGGTTTTACCAGAATTGGTCGGACCCACATGAAAAATTATCTTTCTTTTCAAGCTGCGCGCTAACGGAAAAAGGTTTTTAAAATCACGGATCGTTTGCGCAAGCAAAATCTCTCTCTTATGTTTTTCAAGCAATGGTTTTATATACTCGCCAAAATGAAACAGAATACGCCGTTTACTCTTCTCTTTGATCTTTAATAAATGAGAAGAACGTACCTGAGGTTCTATATAGCGGACCACAAATTCATGAAGAATTGCTTCATCGATCGAAAGTTTATCGCTCTCTTCATGCATTTCATCCAAAAGTGTATCGACTGAGAGTTTGAAATGTTCTAGTAGATCATCATTGACTTTATTGATATCTTCTTTGATAGGAAGTTCTTCTCCCCGCCATATCAGGTTATAAAGGAAAGGTTTTTCATAGGAAACAGAAGTGTTGTAAAACAGGGCAGCACCAAAAAGATCGTGGTTTTTTTCTTTTTCGATAATAATATGATCAGTACTCTCAAACACTTCGTATTTATCGCTTATATTTTTCAATATCTTTTCCATGATTTCAATCGAAATAGGGGAGTGATACAACGAGGATTCAGGAGGAGTGCTTTTCAACGCATGATAGATCTCTTTTTGGGTTAAATAGGGATGATTTCCATTATTCAACGTCTCTAAAAATGTTTTGATTTCTTGTTGTTTTACCTTAATAGTCTCTGCTTTTAACTGTGCTAATTGTGTCTTGATCTCTTTTTCACTCAAATTCTCTATCTCCAAAGGAAGCAGAACCGTGCACAGTAGTAATTTATTGAAATCGACCTCCGAAAGAGCAAAAGTGAAACTGTGGTAAAAACTCATTTCATTCACGGTATTAAACTCTACCTCTAGTGTATTTTCGAGTGATTGTAGTTTATTTTTATTGCGAAGATAGTGGAGCTTATTGTGTACTTTTTCTTGAGTGATTTTCGCACTTTTGACATCCAAAAATGCTTCAAGGACAAGATCTTCTTCATGTTTACTGTGGGGAATATCTGATAAAAGTTGCACGATTTTTTCTATCTTATCCGTCGGAAGGTCGTTATGTTCTCTGTAAGAAATACTCTTGTAGCTGTGTGTCAGATAAGAGACGATTTTTTCGCGATTTATCGCATCACCTTCGCTCCAAATACGCCTAAGGGCTCGTATCATCTCCTCGTTGCTGTGAGAAGAGAGCTTCAGCCCAAGTATCAAGGTAAGTTCTAATAATTTATCTTCATCTAGTGTTGCTACCCCTTCATCAAAAGGAAGACCATTAAAATAATGACGTATTTTGTTGTTAAGCTTAACAAGGTACTTTTTTTTCTTTTTTGCCATACGTTTCTTTTTCGACTATTTGGTTGCTTGATCCATAATTTTTGAAACGAGTATCATCCCTTCGATACTCATATCCTCTTCCATTTCAAGCCTTGAAGGAAAGATCCCTCTAAGGGCATCTTCCACATATTTAACATCTTGAGATGGAAGTTTTTTAAGGGCACTTTTAAGATGTAGATTTCTGGCGATTTCAGCACTCTTTTCTGGAGAGATCACAAAATGCGTTTTGTTTGTTTTGACTTTATCTACTACCCTGCAATTCCCATAATACTGGCTTGCGATGAGTTTCCCATCCACGATGACATTTCTGCTGTGGACTGCTTTTTGTTCACCATCAAGAGGAGGGGTTTGTGTCATGGTCGTCGTTGTGATATTTCCCATTTTTGTCACCTGAACAAATGTCATCCCCGCTGAGCCCTTGATGGTATTCCCCATAAATATACTACTACCGTTGGACTTGAGAGTGTATGTACCATTTGCATCATGCGTGACGACAGTAAACCGGAGCGGTTCACTCGTATGGTTTCCTTTTTCTGTTGCCACTTGCGTAAATTCACAGGTAAATGTATTGTCAAGGTCATCATTGTAAGCAAAAAGTGTTGTTGCAAGCAAAAGTGTTAAAACAGTATATTTCATAGAAAAACCTTTTAGGGGATAGAGCATCATTATAATATTACCATAGAAAGATGATATTTGTATTTTTCTGTTTATCCCATAGGGTAAAGTATTTCATCGTGTACCCTATCGCACGCTTTCAGTATCTCGTCGCTTAGCTTTAGGTTCATCGCAGCAAGCGATGGATCAAGCTGTTCAGCATTGGTAGCACCGATGATCGTAGAAGCTACAAACTCAAACTGTTTAGACCATGCTGTCGCAAGTGTCACTGGATGTAGTCCAGCATCCTCAGCGATCTTGAGATATTTTTGAGTAGAAGCAAGTGTTTTATCGTTCATAAAACGGTGTGCCATGGCGCGCTGTCTTTGGTGGGGTGACTTTGCATAGGTAGCAAATCTTCCTAGCGCATTTTCTGGGACAATTGCTTGATTATATTTTCCAGAAAGGACACCGCCAGCCAATGGAGAATAGGGGAGTAGTGAGATTTTTTCTTTGGCAGCTACCGTAGCGAGCTCATCTAAAAATCTCCGATTCAGTAAAGAAAAGTTGTTTTGGATCGATTCAAAGCGTGCTAAATTTTTGTATTGGGAATGGAGCAATGCCTTAGTTGTCCCATAGGCGGTATCATTGGATGTGCCGAGATAACGTACTTTTCCTGCCTGAACCAGTCTGTCAAATGCTTCCAATGACTCTTCTATAGGAACAACGGTATCGGGCCAGTGCATTTGATAAAGGTCGATATAGTCTGTACCTAGTCGCTTCAAACTCCCTTCGATCGCACGTTCTATGTGAAATCTATCGATCGCAGTATACCCATGCCGGATAGGGGGAACGAACCATCCACTTGCCGCTCCCGCCACTTTCGATGCAACTATTACCGCATCTCTAGGCTTTGTTTTGAGCCACTCTCCGACCCATGTTTCAGTGATGCCGACGAGTTCTTTTTCGGGTGGAACAGGATAAAGCTCTGCAGTATCATAAAAATTGACACCGTGATCATACGCTTTATCCATAATGGCAAATGCTTCTTTTTTGTCACATTGTGTGCCAAACGTCATTGTTCCCATGCAGATAGGAGAAACCCGTAAACCTGTTTTCCCAATATATCGATATTCCATTATTTTCTCTTTTCCTTCATTAGCTACTATCTATTTTCAATCATCCATTATAATGTATCATAACCTAATTTGCTATAATAATCCCAAAAAGGAGACACTGAGTGCAAGATAAATATGTAGCAGATATTGGTGACTTTGGAAAGTTTCAACTGTTTCGCTATTTGCTTAATCATCGCGAAAGTCCATTGAACGGCAAGGCGCTTGCTCAGATCTGGTTTATGCATGAAAATGATGAAGAGGGCAACAGCGATGGCAGCCACATCAACTATTTTGAGCGTATGCGTGGAAGTGATGCTTATCTTGAAGAATCCCTCCTAAGCCTTATCATGCGGGATAAGCGCGAAGTGATCGAGCTTGAAGCCTTACAGCTACTTCCCAACACTTCTTTTTTTTACGAAAAGGTGCCTAAAGCACTGGAAGATCGATACCTTTGGCTCAATAAAGCACTGACATTTTCAAACAAAGCACAGATCGTTGCTGTAGCTCCTGACAATGGGATGGCGCTTAAGTGCAATAGGGCAGAGCAATGTTTTGAATTTCTTACTCTCAAAAATGACTATGCGCAAAAGCCCTCACCTCATAAATATATCTTTGCCGACGAAGTGAGTTACTTTTACAGGCTTCCACATTTAGAAGTGTGCATTGTGTACCAACATCTCAATCGTTGTTTTCCGCACGAAATTCAAATCGAGTTACTTTTAAGAGAATTAAAAAATGAATATCCTTATCTTGCAGCAATCAAGCATAAACCATATTCACCACGTCTATTTTTCTTTCTTTGCAAATCTGACGTGATCTTAGAAGGGATAATGATGAGACTCACTCAATTTGTTTCTGAGTTCGATGAATTTTGGGAACTGTACAAATGAAACGAATACGAATGAGTAAACTTTTATATATTGATTAACATAATATATATTCTATTAAAAATATATATCACTCTATTCTTGCATTC
>JBEARN010000013.1:0-19330 GCA_041163165.1 Pseudomonadota bacterium | reverse complement strand
ATTGAAAGCATTGGGTGTCGAGAGCGGTGGTGTGGGTATTATGGCGAAGAAGATGAAACTGTTTTATGTTTACATCAAAGACTTAAAGACTCCCGCAGCCAATATTCTCAAGCAAGATGCGTTAAGCATAGGGGCAGATCTTGCGGTTCCGGGGGGTGTCATATTGTGCGAACAACCTATGTACGATTGCATCTTGATCGGAACACAAAAACACATGGAACTACTCTCTAAAAAAGAGTTGGCACAACCTTTCGGGCTTAAAGAAGTGGCTAAAGAGCTTCAAAAATTTCTTTCCATCAAATCGTATCCTCTTCAAATCATGGGTGTGATCAATGCCAATGAAGATAGTTTTTTTGAAGGAAGCAGATTTCAGTCGAAAGAAGCGATCAAACAGATAGACAAAATGATCGAAGCAGGAGCGTCTATTATCGACATTGGCGCGGTCTCTTCTCGTCCTGGTGCGATAAGCGTGAGCGTGGAAGAAGAGATCGCGCGAATGCGGCCTATTTGTGACCAAATCCATAAAGAAAAGTGGTATGAAAGAGCAACTTTTTCTGTAGATAGTTATACCCCTGAAGTTGTGGAAATGGCACTCCAAAGTGGATTTAGCCTGATTAACGATATCACGGGGGGAGAAAATGAAGCTATCATCAATCTAGCTGTGAAATATGATGCAAAACTTTGCATCATGCACATGCAAGGATCACCTCAAACGATGCAACTTGATCCACATTATGAGGATGTGATGGTCGAGGTAAGTGCTTTTTTTGAATCGCGGATCGCAAAGTGCGAAGCGTTGGGATTGCCCCGAGATAAGATCATTTTGGATGTGGGTATCGGGTTTGGAAAAAGCTTGGAACATAATCTGACATTGATCAAAAATATGGAACATTTTAAACACTTTGGATGTGAACTCTTAGTAGGTGCAAGTCGTAAATCGATGATCGACAAGATCATCCCCTCTTCTCCTGAAGAACGTTTGCCTGGAACATTGGCATTGCACCTTAAAGCGGTAGAAAATGGTGCTTCGATCGTGCGATGTCATGATGTGGGAGAACATCAGCAGTCTTTAGCTGTATGGCAAGCTGTCGAGAAGGTAAAATCATGACTCAAAATGAATATCTTCAGCATGTGCAAACGTTAAATCAATGGGCGTATGCGTATTATGTATTGGACAACCCTGTTGCTTCGGATGAGGAGTATGATAGGCTCTATCATGAGGTGTTGGACTATGAAGTAGAAAATCCAAATGAGATTGTTGAAGAGAGCCCTACGCAAAGAGTCGGTGGTATTGTATTAGAAGGATTTAAAAAAGCAGAACATATCAAACGTATGTGGAGCATGGAAGATGTTTTCACTCAAGAAGAAGTGGTGGAGTGGTTGGCGAGGATTGAAAAAAATATCGGCAATGCACCACTTTTTTGTGAGCCGAAATTTGACGGTGCGAGTATGAACTTACTTTATGAAAATGGGAAGTTAGTAAGGGCGATAACCCGTGGAGACGGCGTTATAGGTGAAGAGGTAACTTCTAATGTCCGTACTATACGTTCGGTTCCTTTACGTATATCGTACAAAGGTTTGATCGAGATACGCGGTGAAGTAGTGATCCGTAAAGATGATTTTGAAGCGATCAATCAGGAGCGTTTGAGTGAAGGCGAAGTACCCTTTGCAAACCCTAGAAATGCTGCCGCTGGGAGCTTAAGGCAACTCGATAGTGCGATCACCGCAAAACGTCGTTTGGTTTTTTATCCGTGGGGATTAGGGGAAAATAGCTTGCCTCAAAAACTCCTTTCTGAAAAGATGGATTTTGTGTATGCACTAGGTTTTTTAGCGCCACCGTATGCCAAAGCGTGTCAAAACATGCAAGAGGTGGAAGCATTTTATCAGGAGCTTATCTCTAAACGGGATGAGATACCGATGATGATGGATGGTATGGTGCTCAAGGTGGATGATGTAGGGTTGCAAGAAGAGCTTGGATATACGGTAAAGTTTCCTAAATGGATGTGTGCGTATAAATTTCCAGCGGTTGAAAAAATCACCAAAGTCAATGCCATCACTTTGCAGGTAGGGCGAACAGGTGTTGTAACGCCGGTCGCAGAAGTAGAGCCTATCGATGTCGAAGGGGCTATCATCAGCCGTGCGACGTTGCATAATTTTGATGAGATCGAACGAAAAGGACTGATGGTGGGTGACAGTGTCATCCTGATCCGTAGTGGAGATGTGATCCCTAAGATCACCAAAGTACTTACTGATAGACGTACAGGAAATGAAACCCCTATCGTCAGACCAACAGAATGTCCAACGTGTGGAAGTGAACTACTGGATGAGGGAACACTGATCAAATGTCAAAATTTGGATTGTCCAGACAGGGTCGTAAACTCTATCATCCATTTTGCGAAAAAAGGGTGCATGAATATCGATGGTCTTGGGAATAAGATCGTAGAGCAGTTGGTACGTGAGGGGAAAATCAAAGATATTCTAGGACTTTATTTTCTTACTTATGAAGATTTAGCAACCCTAGAGGGGTTTAAGGAGAAAAAAATCCAAAACCTACTCGATGCTATCGCTGCGACAAAAGGTGCCCCACTTTTTAGAGTACTGAATGCAATGGGCATCGAACATATCGGAGAGGTGGCGAGTAAAGCACTGGCTCTGGAGTTCGGGCTCAAGGTGATCGATGTGACGTTTGAAGAGGTAGTAGCACTCGATGGTATCGGAGAAGAGATGGCAAACTCATTGTTGGAGTTTATGCGTGTGAATGGGGAGTTCGTGGCGCAACTTTTTGCATCGATCGAGCCAACGGTAGAAGCGAAAATAGAAGCAAGAGAAAACCCTTTTAAGGGTAAAACAGTTGTCCTCACCGGTACGATGAGCGTTAGTCGTGATGAGGTCAAGGTAATGCTTGAAAAGCTGGGCGCGAAAGTGAGTGGATCGGTAAGCAAGAAAACCGACTTTGTAGTGTATGGTGATGAAGCAGGAAGCAAGCTAACCAAAGCACAAGAATTGGGTGTGAGCACCTTGACAGAAGATCAGATGAGGGAGATGGTATGAGGCTTGATAAATATCTTGTAGACGAGGGGTACTTTGAGAGTCGTAATCGCGCGAATGAAGCGATCAAGTCAGGAGAGGTAAGCGTCAATGGCAAAAAAGCCAAAGCTTCCACCGCCGTGGATGAAAATAGTGTCGTGAGTGTGGTCGATGCAAAGTTTTATGTGAGTCGTGCTGGGCGGAAATTGGAGTCATTTTTAGCAGAACATCCTGTCGACCTTGTACAAAAAAAGGTACTCGATATCGGTTCAAGCACAGGAGGATTCGCGCAGATTTTACTGGAAAACGGTGTCGCTTCGCTTTCATGCGTCGATGTGGGGAGAGACCAGTTGCACATTTCACTGCGAGATAATCCAAAAATTTCACTCTTTGAAGAGATGGATATACGTGATTTTGAGAGTGAAACTCTTTTTGATGTCATTACGTGTGATGTCTCTTTTATCTCTATTTTGCAGATTATCGGAGCGATCGATCGATTGGCTAGTGTCGGTACATGTATCATCATACTTTATAAGCCTCAGTTTGAAGTGGGCAGAGAGGTAAAGCGTGACAGCAGAGGGGTTGTGCAAGATTTGGATGCGATCCGAAAACAAAAAGAGAATTTTGAACTAGCAGCATCAAAATTGGGCTGGGAGCAGAAGTATCAAGCCCTTTCAAATGTCCAAGGTAAAGAGGGGAATCAAGAGTACCTTTACCATTTTGTCAAATCAGGAAAATAAGTGGCATTGCAAAACAATATTCGACGCATCGCCATAGGTTCTTTTGACGGGATCCATTTGGGGCATCAAGCACTCTTAGATCAGGTCGATGCTCTTGTCATCATCGAGAGAAACAGTGGGTATTTGACACCAGGGTATCGACGATCAGCCTTTACACCAAAAATCTGTTTTTTTTACCACTTTGATAAGATAAGATCACTCACTCCGCAAGGGTTCATCGACCAGCTGAAAGAAGATTTTCCTGCTCTTGAGACGATCGTGGTGGGATATGATTTCCACTTTGGACGTGATAAAGCCGGGGATGCCCAGATGCTTAAAACATTGTGCAACAAAGAGATCGTGATCGTTCCTCAAGTGCGTCTGGATGACATACCTGTCCATTCTCGCACGATCAAAACTTTTTTGCGCGAGGGAAAAGTGACTTTGGCGAATCAACTCTTAGGGAGAAACTACACGATTATTGGTAATGTAATATCTGGCCAAGGGTTGGGTCAAAAAGAGTTGGTGCCTACCCTCAACTTGCATGTCGAAGAATATCAACTGCCACTTGAAGGTGTTTATGCGACGAGAACCTGCATTGATGGAAAATGGTTGAACTCTGTCAGCTTTTTAGGACATCGGGTCACGACAGATGATTCGTATGCTGTGGAGACCCATATCTTAGAAAACAATATCGGCAAAGTGGAGGGTGAAATCGCTTTAGAGTTTATCGAGTTTATACGGGAAAATCGAAAATTTGACTCACTTGAAGCACTGAAAACAGCGATTAAAAATGATATAAGCATGGCTAAAACGAGATTCACTGTATAATTATAGTTATAAAAGTAGAGAAAGATGCGATGAAAGATAAAGTATTTGAAAAACCGATAGAGAAGAAGTTTGAGTTTGATGAAGCGGTCGCTTCGGTATTTGATGACATGTTGAGCCGTTCGGTTCCTTTCTATCATGAGGTGAGAAAACTAATCATCTCTTTGATACTCGCAGAGCAAGAAGAGGGTAAAAAAATACTTGATCTGGGTTCGTCGACGGCTAAATTTCTCCTTGAGCTTCATAGTAAAATGGATGTCAAGATGTCTCTCAAAGGGTTGGATAACTCTAAAGCCATGGTTGCCAGAGCGGAGCAAAAATGCCAAGCATTTGGAGCGAACATCACACTCGAACTCGCCGATATGCTCATGTATCAGTATCATGAAGAAGATGTGATCGTAGCGAATTATACCTTGCAGTTTATCCGTCCTATGCAACGTTTAGAACTGGTAAAAAAATTGTATGAAAATCTTAAAGAACAAGGGATATTTATCTTTTCCGAAAAAGTGACGTTTGGAGATAAAAAACTTGACAAAGAGATGATCGATATCTATTATGCATACAAAAGAGGCAACGGATACAGTGAGTATGAGATCGCACAGAAGCGTGAAGCGTTGGAAAACGTCTTGATCCCGTTTACGATAGAAGAGAACATCCAAATGTGCAAGGACGCCGGATTTAGGACGATTGAGACGATATTTCAGTGGGCGAATTTCGTCACTTTTGTGGCAAAAAAATAGCAACTTATTATAACTATAAAATAAAGTTATTCACCCCTTTTTCACCCTGTGAATAAGGGCTTTTATCTTTTTTGGCTATAATCATCCAATTTATTTTTAAGGACAGGTTATGAGCTGGACCCCAAGCAGTTGGAGAAATTTTCCGATCAAACAACAACCGACATATCAAGACAAAGAAGCTTTGCAAAATGTAGAAAAAGAGTTAAGCGTGTATCCGCCGCTTATTTTTGCCGGTGAAGCGAGAAGACTGAAAGAAAAACTTGCTCAAGCAGGACGTGGCGAAGCATTTTTGCTTCAAGGTGGAGATTGTGCCGAGAGTTTTTCAGACTTCAATGCAAAAAACATTAAAAACCTTTTTAAACTGATGCTTCAGATGAATATGGTTTTTATGTACAGCATGGGTAAACCTGTGGTCAAGGTAGGGCGTATCGCAGGGCAATTTGCTAAGCCTAGATCATCTGATTTTGAAGAGATAGACGGGGTGCAGTTGCCAAGTTACCGTGGCGATATCATCAATAGTATCGAGTTTACGGAAGAAGCCAGAGTTCCAAATCCTGACAATATGATCAAAGCCTATAACCAATCAGCGGCCACGTTGAACCTTTTGCGCGCATTTTCAAGAGGGGGATTGGCAGATTTGACGAAAGTGCATCAGTGGAATTTGGATTTTATCAAAGACAATCCTCTTGGGAAACGTTATGATGAACTCAGTACGAAAATCGATGATGCGATGAAATTTATGGCAGCGTGTGGGCTCAACAGCGAGACGATGCCACAACTGCACCAAACCACCCTTTATACTTCCCATGAAGCACTGCTTTTAAACTACGAAGAGGCATTGACAAGACTGGACAGCGATACCAACGAATGGTATGACTGTTCGGCTCATATGTTGTGGATAGGCGATAGAACAAGAGACCTTACTGAAGCGCACATTGAGTACTTTCGAGGTATCGCAAACCCTATTGGTTGCAAAGTAGGTCCGAGTATGGGCGAGGATGAGTTGATCGCATTGATCGATGCATTGAATCCGACCAATGAAGAGGGACGACTGAACCTTATCGTCCGTATGGGTGCAAGTAAGATTCGAGAGTATTTCCCTAAGCTCCTTAAGCGCGTGAAAGAAGAAGGAAAAAATGTGGTGTGGTCTTGCGACCCAATGCACGGAAACGTAGAGAAAAGTTCAACAGGATTTAAAACAAGAGACTTTGACAATATCCTCTCGGAAGTGAAACAGTTCTTTGAAATCCACCAAGAGATGGGAACAGTCGCGGCTGGTATCCATCTGGAGATGACGGGAAATGATGTCACAGAGTGCACAGGAAGCACCTCTTGCGCTATCACAGATGAGGGACTTGCAAGTCGTTACCATACGCAATGTGACCCTAGACTGAATGCTTCTCAAGCGTTGGAACTTGCTTTTATGCTTTCGGACATTAGCCAGTAAGTGCTTCTTTATCGTATGATGAAGATGTTTTTACCATCTTCATAGCGATACTCTAACCCCATTTTATGAATATCTAAAATACTCTTCACGATATAAAGCCCTAACCCCAACCCTTTTTTGGAAGCATGAAATGGTTTGAAATAATTTTCCAAAGACTCTTTGAGCTGTTCCCCTTTGTTGATGATCTCGAGAGAATTCCCAGTCACGATGAGGGTGATGTGTTTATCTGTGCTGTATTTGATCCCATTATCGAGTAAATTTTTGATGACGAGTGTAAAGAGTTCAAAATCTACATTGATAGAATAATCTTTTTGAATCTCTAAGGAGATCAGGCGTTGAGGATTTTCCACCATCAATAAATCCTCACTCGCTTCGATCAAATCACTCATTTTGTAAGGTTTGATAGTCAGATCGAAGTTTTTGGAAGTGATCTTTTCGATCTTGGCAAACTCATCGATGAGGAGGTTAAGTCTTTCAAAGATACTGTGCATACGTGCTTTGTTTTTCTCATCTTCTATCATCTCGCTGACCAAACGACCTTTGGCGATAGGGGTTTTAAGCTCGTGCATAATGGCACGAAGAAAGAGCTGTCGCGAGTGGAGAAGCTCACGTATCATGGCAACGGCATGGTCAAATTCATTTGCCACCTCGCCAATCTCATCTTGTTTGTCACTTTTGCAGTCTATGTCGAGATTTCCTTTGGAAAAAGTTTGAATTTTCCCTTTGAGTTCCGAGAGAGGTTCAAAACTTTTCATGATCCATAGGTATAACAATATGATAAAAAGGAAAATGGCTGCAAAGATGATGACACGCTTGAGAGGAAATGGTGTTTTGTTTTTATTTTCTAGAATGAGTTTAAAACGCTCATTGTTAATAATGATGATACGTTTGAGTTCAAAGGTATCTACGGCGTAACGTTTGAGCTGACCATCTTTTTCTTTAAAAAAACGTTCGATTTGAACAATCGCACCTTTGTCGGTGATCAGTGAAACGTTTTGTGCTTCAAGATAGGCTTCATCGATCTTGCCATACTTTAGATAGTAACTGTAAAGATAATGAGAGATCGCATGTTCTTGGGCTTCATTTCTCTCCTCGATTAAAGCATGATCATATTTGACGAGGAAAACAAAAAGGGTACCTAGCAAAAAGAGTGTCAAAAAGAAAACGATACGTATTTTACTTCGGAGCGAAAAGTGATTAAACCAATTTATAGCCGACTCCTCTTACTGCTTGTATCCGTTTGGTGTCGCCGAGTTTTGTCCGTATCTTTGAGATAATTACATCGAGACTTTTCCCTTGTGAATCGATGCTCATCGTACCGGCGGTGTTGATGATCTGTTCGCGAGACTGGGTGATCCCTTGGTGTTTCATCAGCAAAGAGAGCACTTCAAACTCTGCCGGAGTCAATGACAATGCGACCCCCTTAAAATAGATGGTGTCCCCTTTGAGTTCAAAATCACTTTTTGGGGTATGGGTTTCATTGGGACTTGCTTTGGAGTAGCGTCTAAGAAGTGACATGATACGCGCATACATCTCTTTGGGATCGTACGGTTTTGGAAGATAATCATCGGCACCTAACGCAAATCCTTCTACTTTATCGTTGATATCTGAACGTGCAGAAGAGATGATGATAGGGATATCATACTTTTCAACCAATTCTTGACACACCTCAAGTCCATCCATACCAGGAAGCGTAAGGTCTAAGATGATAAGGTCGTATTTTTTAACACCCGCGCTAAGCCCCAAATAGGGGTCTTCAAAGTTTGTGACTTTAATGTCATACTGTGCCAGATATTCGCTTAGAAGTTCAGCAAACTCCGGATCGTCTTCTATCATCAAAATATTGATCATGTGGTTCTCCATGAAATGATTATTACGTTAATTTTAGTGACTAAAGGTTAATTGAAATCAAATCATAAATGCTTTTTGCATGTGTGGCTTGATCTCTTCAAAGCGATAGGCATGGTCAGTAAAATACTCAAAAGCGATAATCCCCTGATAGAGCAGCATATCACTTCCATCTTTAGTTGGTTTTTGGTGCTTTTGGGCAAGTTTTAGAAAAGAGGTCTCTTTTCCGTAGATGACATCAATACATGCTTTTGCTTGAGGCAAGACTTTTTCTAATATCTCTACAGGAGCAGGAAGGCTTTCATCTTCTAGCCCAGCAGAGGTCATATTGATCACCAAATCGTAGTTGAAATTGCTTATCTCATCAAACGTGTACGCTGGAAAATTATGTGTTTTAAAGTATTCTAAACGTGCACCACTTCTGTTGAGTATGGTTACTTCATATCCTGCATCTCTAAGTATTATCGCAGTTGATTTAGCAGTACCGCCAGCACCTAGGAAGAGAACGGTTTTGATCTCTTTAAATTCGGAAATCGCTTTGAGAAATCCGGGGGCATCGGTGTTGTACCCGTAGAGTTTTCCCTCTTTTTTGACGATGGTATTGACCGCGCCTGCTTTTTCGGCAAAAGGATCTAAAATGTCACATGCGTTAAAAGCAGCTTCTTTGTGAGGGACGGTGATGTTGATCCCCTCAAGTCCTAACGAGAGAAACTTCTCTTTGAGTGTATTTCCCTCTTCTAACAGATAACGTCCATAACACCCCTCAAAACCCAAACCTTGAAAGGCAAGGTTATGCATAAGAGGAGACTTGGAGTGGTGAACAGGATTGCCGAAGATGGCAAAGAGATTTTGTCTCATCGCTAGAGTGTTTCCATCTCTTTTAGGGTAGAAAGAAGTGCACCGAGTTTGTTTTTGACTTCGAGATATTCTAATTCAGGTTTTGAATCCGCGACAACTCCTGCACCAGCTTGCAGCGTGATGAAATCTGGTTTGATCAGGGCAGTACGTATGGTGATCGCTGAATCCATGTTGCCATTGAAAGCAAAGTAGCCTACAGATCCAGAATAAAAACCTCGTTTCAGACCTTCGTATTGCGCGATGAGTTTCATCGCTTCGATCTTTGGTGCACCTGTCATCGTACCAGCAGTAAAGGTCGCGGCAAAAAGATCAAACATATCTTTGTTCTCTTCAAGCTCCGCTTCGACATCGGAAACCATGTGCATGACATGAGAATACCGCTCAACACGCATCATATCGGTCACTTTGACCGTACCTGTTTTGGCAACACGTCCTACGTCATTTCTGCCAAGATCTATCAACATGAGGTGTTCGGCACGCTCTTTTGGATCGTTGAGCATCTCTTCTTCAAGTTCTTTGTCTCGGTGATGGTTTTGTCCACGTTTTCGCGTCCCTGCGATAGGACGCAAGAGGATATCACCCTCCGTAAGTCGCACCATCACTTCAGGAGAAGAACCACAGATGGAAAATTCTTCATAGTCAAGCAAAAAGAGATAAGGGGAAGGGTTTTTAGAACGGAGTATTCTGTAAAAACTCAGCGGGTCAATCTGACCTTTTTGGGTATATCGGTTTGAGATGAGTATCTGAAAGATGTCGCCTGCGCGAATATTTTCTTTGGATTCGACAACAAGTTGCTTGAAGCGTGCTTCATCGATGCTAAACTCTCCTTCACCTTGTAGCTTGATAGGCTTCAGTGGCATAGGCGTGCAAGTATGATGGAGTATATCTTCTATCTCGCTGATACCCTGAGCCATACTTTCATCATTGAGGATGAGTGTCAGTTTGGCATTTTTATGAGAGTATGCTATGATGATTTTTGGACGTACAAGATCGAGGTCTGGCGTATCAAGGGGATCAAAGAGGGGATCCATACTTTCTTCAAGGACTGGTTCGAAAACTTTTACCATATCATAGGCAATAAAACCGATAAACCCATCGATAAAAGAGAAACCTATCTCGGCGGCTTTTTCCTGATATGCTATTTTATCGACATGTTTATAGTAAGATTTTAAAAAGGTAAATGGATCTTCTTTTAGCACTTTTTCTTGACCTGACGCTTCGGTATAGCGTGTGGTTTTATTTTTATAATTTAAACGCTCTTTCGCCCCTATAGTAATAAAAGAGAAGTTCCCTTCGCTTGTGTTCACGACACTTTCAAACAGCATAGTCACTTCATTGGGGAAAAGCTCTTTGATTTTGCCATAAAGGGCAACAGGGGTGAGTTGGTCGAAAAGAATTGTTTTATGCATCGGGTTACCTTGCTACCACAAAGGCACTTTTCGTGATGAGGTTTCGTATCTGTGGCAATGCTTCATCGACGGCAGCTCTACCTTGGTAAGGCCCTATGAGAATTTTTTTCACACCATTTTGTGTTTGGATCTGGTACTGGAAGCCTCTGTTTTTAATCACAGAGATGAAGCGTTCACTTGGTGTGGAGCTGAAAGAACCTACTTGAATGTAATATGTTTGCGCATCAACCGCTGTTGGTTTTGCTTTTGGCACTTTTTTGGCTACAGGTTTTTGCTCTATTTTAGGTTTCACAGGTTCTGGTTTTTTCTCTTCGACTGGTGCAGGTGCAACACTTTGTTCTTTGGGTGGTGTGCCACTTGTTTTGACGTCTGCTTTTTCCTCGACCGGTTTTGCTTCCACCGTTTCTTTGATTTGAGGGGTGATCGTTTCAGGTTTCATCTCCTCTTTTGCTTCAGGTGCTGGAACGGTTTCTTCAAGGATGTTAGAGAGAGAAGGCTCGGTATTATTGACCTCTATAGGTTCTTGAGATAACGTATTTTCTTGCAACTTGAGTTCTGGGGAGATCATAGTTGGGTTATCATTTATTTCTAAACTTTGGCTTTCCTCTGGAGAATTGATCAATATCTTCGTGATGATAATGACAACAAAAAGTATGATCAGAAAAAGTGAAATGATGGTTAAAAGGTTTTTTGTTTTACTGGTTTTTGGTTCGATATTATCGATGATAAGGTCGTCAAGATTATGGTCCCGCATGAGTGAAAATACTCCAAATGTAATTTTGGACTGATTATATCATATTTTAATTATAGCCATTAGGTAAATGTGTCGTATGAAAGTTCTGATGATGATGTTTATAAAAATTAAAGTGCTATTTTTTGATAAGGAAGCGTCACGATATTGTACGCTTCTGGGAGCGAAAGAGACGGAAGACATTTCCATTTTTTGGTCATTTTTTCTTTGAGGGCATTTGAAATGATTTTCAGTTGCGCGTCCGCTTCTTCTAAAGAGAGATGATCGACGTGAATAAAGATTTGGACCCGTTCTATATCTTTCCCTTGATAGATAAAATAATCCTCGATAGACATCGAAATAAAAAGGTGTTTGACCAAATGTTGAAACCTTAGATACTCTTCCCCTTTATATTCTACGACAAGATAGTTGGTGACATTGTCCTCAACTAACGGTGCCGCAATCGTGTATTGTCGACTTAAGTGTTGTTCCAGCAGTAAGGAAGTAAGCGGTTCATTTATTCGCTCAAATTTAGCATAAAAAGTGCGGTTGTCAAATTGGATTTGTTCTACGATGGTGTTGCGTTTGATGTAGTAATGATGGTCAAAAAGTTCTAAATCAAAAACTTTCAACTATCGAATCTTTAAGATGAAGGTGAATGGGTTCTTCGTTGAAGAGAACCCAGTGCTAAGATGACAATATCTAAGGTGATTCAAAAAGTGCCCTATTAATAAATCGGCTTATCGTAGATGATAAAATCTTGTGCCAATGCTTTCATCTCTTCTTTGATTTTTGCATGAAGTGCGGTGTCATTGATGTTGTCAAGCACATCAGCGATTTTGTTTGCGATGATTTCAAACTCTTTTTCTTTCATTCCTCTACTTGTGAGCGCAGGAGAACCGATACGTACACCCGAAGTGACAAATGGGCTTCTGGTTTCTCCCGGAACAGTGTTTTTGTTGACTGTGATACCTGCTGCACCAAGTGCTGCATCAGCATCTTTTCCTGAGAAATCTTTGTTTAAAAAAGAGAGAAGCACGAGGTGGTTGTCTGTTCCTCCGGAAACGACATCATACCCTCTGGAGATAAGCACTTCAGCTAGTTTCGTTGCATTGGCTTTGACTTGCTTTGCATACACTTTCCATGCGTCGCTAAGGTTGTGTTTAAAACCTACTGCTTTCGCTGCGATCACATGCACGAGTGGACCCCCTTGGAGTCCCGGGAAGATTGCTGAGTTAATTTTCTTAGCGATCTCTTCATCGTTTGTCATGATCATACCCCCACGAGGACCGGCAAGTGTTTTATGTGTCGTTGTAGTAACGACATCTGCATAAGGGAATGGGCTAGGGTGCTCACCTGCGCAAACCAGTCCAGCGATGTGCGCGATGTCCGCAAAGAGGATCGCCCCTACTGCATCAGCGATCTCTCTAAACTTTTTGAAGTCGATCTCTCTTGCATACGCTGAAGCACCACACACGATGATATGCGGTTGCACAATTTTTGCGATCTCAAGTACTTTATCGTAATTGATGCGCCCGTCGAGTTCTACACCATAGGTAAATGAAGAGTAGTTTTTGCCTGAAAAACTTGGCTTAGAACCATGCGTCAAGTGACCACCGTGGCTTAAGTCCATACCGAGGATTTTTTCTCCAGCTTTGAGCAATGCTGCATAGACTGCGCCATTGGCTTGAGAACCCGAGTGAGGTTGAACATTTGCATAGTTGCAGTTGAAAAGTTCGCAGGCTCTATCGATGGCAAGTTGTTCTACTTGATCTGCAAATTCACATCCGCCGTAATACCTTTTATAAGGATACCCTTCTGCATATTTATTCGTAAAGACTGAACCCATTGCTTCCATTACAGCTGGGATCGTAAAGTTTTCAGACGCGATCATCTCTAAGTGATCGGTTTGTCTCTCTCTTTCGTTTTTTATGGCTTCAAAAATTTCCGGATCAAAGCTCTCTATTGCATAACTCATACGGTATCCTTTTTTTCAGTTTGATGTTGGATTTATACCCAATTTTTGCTTTTATTTTTGTGCGGCTCTCTCTTTGCAGGCATTGACATCGATACAGAACATCCCTTTTCCATTTTTTGCCGGTTTGAGCTCTTCAAGGTTTTCATTGCCGCATTTTTTACACTTGTTTTCATCGGAAATGACAGGAGTTTCTACTTTCACTTCTGGTTTCATCGCAGGGAAAAGAAGCACGTCTCTAATCGAGTGGTGGTTTGTTAACATCATCACCAATCTGTCGATTCCTATCCCTTCTCCCGCAGTCGGTGTCATGCCGTAGCTGAGTGCTTTGACATAGTCTGTATCCATGTGCATTGCTTCATCATCGCCCGTTGCTTCTTTTGTGTCAACTTGTTTTTTGAAACGTTCATATTGATCGATGGGGTCATTGAGTTCTGAGAAACCATTGGCGATCTCTTTTCCTGCAATGAAAAGTTCAAAACGTTCTGCAATCTCAGGATTGCTATCGCTACGTCTTGCCAATGGTGAAATATCGATAGGAAAATCGGTGATAAAAGTCGGATTGATAAGTTTCCCTTCTACAAACTCATCAAAAAGTTCTGCTTGCAAATATCCCAATGAAAGGTTTGGATCGACTTTCACATTGTGTTTTTGAAGATAAGCAAGAATTTTCTCTTTATCATTAACGATATCAGCTGGTACACCACCAATGCTTGTAAGAGATTCTATATACGGCACTTTCGCAAAAGGGGTAGAGAAGTTAATGCGCATATCTCCATAAGTGAGTATTCTTTCTAAGGCAAGTTTCTCAAAAAGGTAGTCAAAAAGCTCTTCTGAAATTTCCATCAGTTCGATGTATGTTTTGTATGCCCAATAAAATTCGATCATGGTAAACTCGGGGTTATGGGTATGGTCCATCCCTTCGTTTCTAAAGTTTCTGTTGATCTCAAAAACAGCTTCCATCCCCCCAACGATAAGACGTTTGAGGTAAAGCTCCGGAGCGATACGAAGGTAACGTTCTACGTCAAGCGCGTTATGGTGCGTTACAAATGGACGTGCATTTGCTCCGCCAGGGATAGGGTGCATCATCGGTGTTTCGACTTCAAGAAAACTTTTCTCTTCGAAAAATCTTCTGACCAAAGAGACAATCTTGCTGCGCATCACAAACGTATTTTTTACTTCTGGATTCATGATCATGTCAAGGTAGCGTTGTCGGTAGCGCAATTCTTGATCTTGCAGACCATGAAATTTTTCAGGAAGTGGAGAGATTGATTTCGAAACAATTTTCATCGCTTTGCAATGCAAAGTGATCTCTCCGGTTTGGGTAACGAACGGATAGCCAGTTGCTTCGATGATATCGCCTACTTCAAACAGTTTTTTGGCTATTTCGTTGTAGAAATTTTCTGGGAGATCATCTCTGTTGTAATAGATTTGCACCAACCCTTCAGCATCTTCGATCTTAGCAAATGCCGCTTTACCCATGATGCGGATAAATTTAATTCTTCCAGTGAGAGAAAATGTTTTTGTTTCATCTTTCTTTTCTTTACTCTCTAGGTGTTTGATATATTCACACTCTGCTAAAAAAGTTTTGGAAGGTGTCCCTTTTTGAATTTGATTTGGATAAGGGTTGATCCCTTCTTCTCTAAGTTTTTCGGTTTTTTTGATTCTCTCTTGAATGTATTGATTGTCAAATAGCAAATTGTCTCCTGTAATATTTATCTGTCCGGGGTTAGTCTTTTTGGCACGTTTCGCATAAGCCGATGATTTTCATCGTGTGATCGGTCATTTTAAAATGAAATTTTTTAGCGATCTCTTCTTGTTTTTGTTCGATGATTGGGTCAAAAAACTCTATAATATTTCCGCAGTTTATGCAAATGAGATGGTCGTGATGCTTTTTTAGCCCCAGTTCATACTTTTTCCCCTGCACACCAAACGAGATGGAGCTGGCAATTTCTGATGTTTCCAATAGTCCTAATGTGCGGTAAATCGTGGCAATGCCGATAGTGATAGTAGGGTGTTGTTTCTTGAGTAGTGTATAGATATCTTCAGGGGTAAAGTGCCCTTCGTTTTCATAAAGAAATTTCAACACAAGTTCACGTTGTTTTGTGAACTTTAATGTATTCTCTTTTAAAAGGATTTGAAATTTTTCCAAGAGAAGAGGATAAGATATCATACTAAAACCCTTTAAGGTGCAGTGATGTTGTTCTCAGGGATCGAACTATTTGTTTCTGGAGCAGCACTTGCTTCAGTCGCAACAGCAGGGGTCTCTTTTTTTGTATCAAGATTGAATCCAAGTGTCGATGGATCAAGATTGATGAGGTAAGAACCTGCTTCATGCAAATACGGATAAAGGATAGAATGTTCGGTATATTTCCCCAACTTCTCTTGTACCAGTTTCACGTTCGATAAGGCAGTAATAATCAGTGCAAAAATAATAAAATATTTTCCCCCACCTAGGATAAAACCAAAAAGACGGTTGAGAAAACCTAAGCCACTTGCACTCGTAAGCTTCGAAAAAATAGACCCTAGTAAAGTAGCACCCACCCAAATAATGGTTAAAATAGCCATAAATCCGAGTAATTTAAGCAATGAAGCATTTTCTAAATGAAAAAAGTTTGTATCGATAAAGGTTGCAGCTTTTTCAGAAAGTCTAGAACCGAAATAGACACCCCCGATAAGACCTGCTAGTCCAAAGGCTTCTTTGATAAATCCTTGCATGAAACCTTTGATGCCTAACAGCACTACGACTGCTGCGATAGTGACATCAAAATAGTTAAAATCTGTCATTGCAAAATCCATAAGTTTATGTTCCTTCAAATAAAATGAGCTGATATTGTATCGATATCTCTCTAAAAAGCTACCTTACCAATCCATTTGTTTTTTGAGTTCATCGGGTTTATTCGAAAACTGTATCGCCATCTCTCTATTGATTTTCCCTTCTTTGAGGTATTTAACCAATGCTTGGGTTTGTGTTTGCATTCCTGTTTCACCTTGTCCAAGTTGCATTTGAGAATAAATTTGATGTACTTTATCTTCACGGATCAGGTTTGAAACCGCATGATTGGTGACCAGTATTTCAGAAGCAGCGACACGTCCTCCTCCTATTTTTGGAAGGAGTGCCTGAGCGATAACGGCGACCAAAGAAGAGGCCAGCATCGCTCTAATCTGAGGTTGTTCATCTCCGGAGAATACATCGATAATACGGTTAATGGTACCCGGAGCTGAAGAAGTGTGAAGGGTGCCGAAAACCAAGTGACCTGTTTCGGCGGCAGTGAGGGCTGCTTCTATGGTCTCTTTATCCCTCATCTCTCCGATTAGGATGATGTCAGGATCTTGACGCATCGCGTATTTTAAAGCGATGGCAAACGAGTTGGTATCTTCACCGACTCCTCTATGGGAAAATACAGATTTTTTATTTTGATGGATAAATTCTACCGGGTCTTCGATCGTAATCACATGTTTTTGTTCTTTGAGATTGATCTCATTGAGTAATGCAGCTAGTGTCGTCGATTTACCTGAACCAGTAGGCCCCGTGACAAGAATCAGACCTTTTTCTCGTTTGATGAGTTGTTTATAGATTTGAGGCGCTCCAAGATCATCGAGTGAAGGGATATCGATAGGAATGATCCTAAATGCTGCAGCAATATCTCCCAGAGTACGGTAGTAGTTTGCTCTAAACCGACCAATTCCTGGGAGCAATAAAGCAAAATCGAGTTCATTGTATTCTTCAAAATGCAATTTTTGTTTTTCGGTAATCAGGGCATAACACATCGCTTCGATATCTTCGCCTGTTAATTTAGGGAGATTCACTGCTTTGAGTAGCCCATCAAGTCTGATCTGTGGTTCGGTACGAGCTACAAGATGAAGGTCTGATGCTCCATGGGTTACAACGCTTTGGAGTAGTTTCTTGATATCAAAGTCAGCCATGCCTTATCCTTACTTTATTTGAGGTGTTATTTGTAGGTATTGTGACTCATTATATCCAACAATTACCTTATCATCCCATGTGATAACCGGTCGCTTAATGAGCAGATTTTCTTTGGCAAGCCAAGAAGCTTTTTCTGCATCAGTTAAAGAAAGTTCTTTAAGCTTCAACGTGCGATAGGTCGTCCCTTTTGTGTTGAAAAGGGTGTTGATATCTGTATGCTTCAACCAGGCATGAATGGTTGCCTCATTGACAGGGGTCACTTTAAAATCGATCAATTCATACGGGATTTTATGGTCAGAAAGATATCGAAGGGCTTTTTTGACGCTATCGCAATTTTTGATCCCATAGACTTTTAACATCACATTACTCAATGATCGCAGGTACGATGAAGAAATCCTCAGCACTTTGCGGCGCGTGCGAGAAGATAGATTTGGCAACAGCTTCATTTGAAACAGGGGTGTCTTCTCTTAAAGGGGTACCGCCATATAGTGTCGAGAAAGAAGGAGACAAATGGTCAGTATCAAGCTCATTAAGATTATCTACATAATTCAAAATACCAGAAAGCTGTTCCATCACTTGTGCTTTTTTTTCATCTGCTATTTTTAAGTGGGAAAGTTTTTCCAGTTTTGCTAAAACAGTGTTATCTATTTGCATGCAACCCTTTCTGTTGGTTTTTATCTGAGATGGTTCTTATTATATATTAATTTAGTTTAAGATATAAATATGGTTATCAATTGTAAAAATTTTTAAGGAAAAACTATGATGCAACAACTTGACATGAATTCAGAAGAATTTAAATTAGAATTAGAAAAAACGAAACAATTTACCGATAAAGTGTGCGAAAGCAGGGGCTGGGTTTACAATACCAACGAAGATATTAATGAAGGTGTCATCATGGGATTGGCTCGTCATAAGTTGCTTTTTGGAAAAAGATTTTGCCCTTGTTTTATGGTGGAACCTGATCCTGAAAAAGAGGGAAAGTTCAAAAGTTCGGATGATAGAATCTGTCCGTGTAAGCCAGCGATAGAGAAAGAGATACCTGAACATGGGGTGTGTCACTGCCAAATTTTTTGCACCCCAGAGTATGTGGCAACACTAAGTTAAGCAAAAGATATTTTTAACTTAACAGCAGATTATAATATTGGTTGACTATAATTCGGGTTTTTTTCGAACGAATAGGAGATAATATGCAAACATGTATTGGAAAAAGTGATATCAATTCTGAAGAGTTAGTCAAACTTTTAAAAGAACGAGAGGAAGGTAAAAGAGACTTTCTCTTGATCGATGTAAGAGAAGATATGGAATTTGAAATGGGGCACATCAAAGGTGCAGATTTGTTAAAACCCACTTCAAGTTTTTCCGAATGGGCGCAAGAACTTTTTAACGAAACACAAGAAAAACTGGTTGTGTTTACTTGTCGTACGGGAAATAGAAGCAAACAAGTGCAAAATATCTTTAAGCAAAACGGACATCCTTGCGTGGTTAACCATGCAGGTGGTATTGTTTCTTATCGTGGTGATATCGAAAAATAGTATGCAGGCAGGAGAGAAGTTTTAGAGGATACTAAAGCACAATCTCTCTATAATATGCACAAATGATTATTGAACAAGGTGCAAACCACCGTTTTCAGAATTTAGATGTGCATCTTTTGGTGATCGAAAAATTTGCCCAGAAATGAGACGATATGAATGTTGTTGATGTGTTGTTAAAACTCCTAAGCTTTGAGTCTGTCACCCCAGATGATAAAGGTTCTTTTGAATTTATAGAAAAGTATTTGGATGGATACGAAGCGATCTGTTTGAATCAAAATGGGGTAAAAAA
>JBEARN010000012.1:0-19854 GCA_041163165.1 Pseudomonadota bacterium | reverse complement strand
TTTCGGCAAACACTTTGGACATCGCCAGACAACTATAGCAGTGTGCCATCCCAAAAGAGAGGATCGTGGGTTTGCCATTGCCTATGTTGTGTTTGATGTATCTATATTCATTCACAACCATTGGTTTGATCTCAGACATTTTGGCTCCCTGCTCACTTTTAAAAAGATTATACAAATCCTATCTTAAAAACTTTTGCTATAATCCATGCAATACAATGCAAAGGAAAAAGAGATGTTATTGGGTGTGAACATAGACCATATCGCTGTACTTAGAGAAGCAAGAAAGATCGCCGATCCCGATCCTTTAGATGCGTTGGGCATCTGCAAACGTGCAGGTGCGGACCAGATCACTATCCATCTGCGTGAAGATCGACGCCATATGCAAGACAGCGATGCGCAAAACATCATCTCCCTCTCATCACTGCCTGTCAATCTTGAATGCGCCATCTCTCCAGAAATGATCGATATCGCCTGCACTCTCAAACCGCATCGTGTGACACTCGTCCCTGAAAAGCGTGAAGAGGTGACGACCGAAGGCGGTCTTGCCGTTACAGGGAGACCAGCCAAACTCACAGAAGCGATCCAAAAGCTGCATGCATCCCAAATCGAAGTTTCACTCTTTATCGACCCGACCAAAGAAGCTGTAGAAGCATCTCTGGCTCTAGATGCAGAATGGATAGAGTTTCATACCGGCAAATATGCCAATGTTTATGCCATGCTTTATGCCAACCTCGCTAAAACACACCATACCATCCCTGCGCTTGATCTTCCACGTTCAACACTCAAAACGATGTTAGATGAAGAACTTCAAACATTAGAAGCGCTCTCGAAATTCGCTAGAGACGAAGGATTGCGTGTTGCAGCAGGTCATGGACTCAATATGCAAAATGTCAAAGCGATTGTCCAGATGGCATCGATCGAAGAGCTTAACATCGGACAAAGCATCATCGCCCGTTCGATTTATACCGGATTGGAACAAGCCATTCTGGATATGAAAGCATTGTTGATAAGATAATGGCTAAGAAACGTGTAGCCATCTCTATCGGTGATCTCAATGGGATCGGTATTCAACTTGCCCTTGAAAACCATGCAGCGATCGCACACACTATCGAACCGATCTACTGCATCGACCCGTTGATGCTGGAACAAGCCGCACAAAAATTGCAGCTTTCTATCCCTAAAGATTTTCATACGATAGAAAATATCGCCCCCTACTTCACCATCCAACCTGGACAAATCAGCCAAGAAAGCGGTGCGTATGCGTATGCCTCATTTCACAAAGCAGTCACATTAGCCAAAGAAAAAAGTGTCGATGCCATCTGCACCCTACCCATCCATAAAAAAGCGTGGGAACTCGCCAGAATCAGATATAAAGGGCATACCGATGCGCTCAGAGACTTTTTCAACGCAGAAGCGATCATGATGTTAGGATGCCCTCAAATGTATGTGGCACTCTTTACCGAACATATTCCGCTTAAAGAGGTAAGCAGTCAACTCAATGAGAAAGATTTGACACGCTTTCTCATCGACTTCTACCACACCGCAAAACCGAGTCAAACCGTCGCGGTTTTAGGACTTAATCCCCATGCAGGAGATGGTGGCGTTTTAGGAGATGAGGAGAAGATCATCCAAAAAGCGATCCATGCTGCAAATCAAACTTTAGGAGAAAAAATATTTTCAGATCCCTTAGTTCCAGATGCTGCCTTCACACCAAACATACGATCACGCTATCAACACTATGTCGCCATGTACCATGACCAGGGATTGGCACCGCTCAAAGCACTCTATTTTGATGAGGGGATCAATGTATCGCTCAATCTACCGATCTTACGAACATCGGTCGATCATGGGACAGCATTTGATATTGCCTACAAAGGAGTTACGCTCAATGCCCAAAGCTATCTCAATGCGATAAAATATTTAGTGATTAGTGATTAGTGATTAGTGATTAGTGAATTTTTCATAGTATGGCTTTGGTAGAACTTAATAGATCATCCTGAACATGATTCAGGATCTCTGCATCATCGCCAAATCTACTACTTCCTATCTTCTCTTTCCTACTTAAAACAGTGACGGTATCTCTTCCGCTACCACTTCGCAGTTTTCATTCATGCGAGCACACAAATCTTCTTTGCATTGTTGACAAAGATAACGATAGGTTTGCATATCATAAAAGATCATGTTTCCAGGCAGAAGATCATCATAACACTCTGCGCATACATTTGTCACACGCAAAAGTATCTCTTCTGTCGCCTCTTGCGCGATAAAACATCCACCATTATTTTGCATCGAGTGACTCCTTTAATTCTTTGACCATTTTTTGTGCTTCTTCAAGGGTGGGGTCAAGCTCTAATGCTTTTTGATATGCTACCAATGCTTCCGAATGCCTTCCAAGATCGTAAAGTGTATTTGCATAGTTAAAGTGGTGTGCTGGATATCCTCCATCTAATGTCAATGCTTTTTTATGATGCGTTTCAGCTTCTTTTTGCCGCCCCAATTTATGGAGTACATTTGCCAATGCGCCATGCGCCATGTCATCATTTTGATCTAAAGATAAAAGCGTTTCAAAATACCGTGCTGCTTCTTGATACTCACCCATTTGCATCGTTACATAGCCTATTTTTTGAAGCGCTTCTGCATTGTGTTCTTCAAGAATCAAGGCTGAAATTAACGCTTTTTTCGCCTCTTCAAAATCACCTTTTTCTACGGCTTCATCTGCCGAATGAAGCAACTCCTCCAAACGACTTAATGGTAGTTTGGGTGTTGAAAAAGTTTGATCTGGACGGTTGATCGGTCCTATCTGTTCATCCGCCACTTTTCCTTCAAAATCAACCCCTCTTTTAGGGTAGTTTCCTGAAAAAAGTTGCTTAAAAAAGAGATAAAAAACACCGCCTGCCAAAAGCAAAAGAAAGAGTTGAAACGTGGTCATGATGTCTCCCATTTAGTTATCCTAATAATAAGATAATCTTACTTAAACCCCCAAAAAAACCTAACCAAAAATCTGCTATCATGATAGAAATTTTTCAAGGATAAAACATGTCTTACAAAATCACTTTAGATAAAGATAAACTACAAAAAGAGCTCACTCCATTAGAGTACAATGTCTGCCTCAATCACGGAACAGAACCTCCGTTTCAAAATGCATTTTGGGACAACAAAGCAGAAGGGATTTACAGCTGCAAATGCTGCCATACTCCACTCTTTTCTTCCCAAACAAAGTTTGATTCTGGAACAGGATGGCCAAGCTATTTTAAACCCATTCAAGAAGAAGATATCGAAGAAGTCAGAGATGAAAGTCATGGGATGGTACGTGTAGAGGTACGATGTGGCGCATGTGGTTCTCATCTAGGACATGTCTTCCCCGACGGGCCAGCACCGACATACCAACGCTATTGCATTAATTCAGCTTCTTTAGATTTTAATGAACAATAAAAGAATCGGTTGATTTTTTAAGATGGCTGAAGCTGAGAAGCGATTCGCCCTACTGCTTTATCCATATCTTCTCTCGTATCAAAAATAAAAGAGTATTTTTCCGTTTCGCCAAGATGGACAAAGATACCAAATCCCACTACTTCCACTTTTCCCTTAGCTTCGATCTCTAACCACTCAAGACTTACTTGTGTCGTCTCCTCTTCATAACCGGTCTTAATAACAGCAGCGGGGTAAAGCTGGGTGATCTTAGAAGTATCAAACTGCTTGGTTTCAATGGTAATCATCATCAGGGATTATTTTCCATATTTGAGAGATTTGAGTGCCGCGGTGATGTCATCTTGACGCATAAAATGCTCTCCCACCAAAAAAGCATCTGCACCGATCTTAGAGAGTTCGACCACTGTTTCATGATCATTGATCCCTGATTCTGCAACGATGATCTTTCCGTTAGGGATCAAGGGGATCAACTTCTCACTTAGACTCATATCCATTTCAAAACTTTCAAGGTTGCGATGGTTGATCCCGATGATCTCTGCACCAGCGAAGATTGCCTTGACGAGATCTGTTTTATTGTGCACCTCAACAAGCACATCAAGCCCTAAATGTCGGGCATACTCATAAAGCTCTTTTAAGTCCTTGCGACTTAATGCCATGGCGATAAGCAAAATATAATCTGCCCCAAATGCCAATGCTTCCAATATCTGATATTTATCAACAATAAAATCTTTTCGAAGGAGTGGAAGGTTGACATAACGTCTTACCATCCCTAAGTACTCTTTATCCCCTTTAAAAAAGTGTGGCTCCGTCAAAATAGAAAGCGAATCAGCACCACCCTTTTCATACGCTTGAGCGATCGTTACAGGCTCAAAATCTTCACGAATGATCCCTTTGCTTGGACTTGCTTTTTTGACCTCCGCGATGATGCGATACGGATTTTCGTGGGTTGAACGCAACGCACTTTTGACATCTTTAGGAACAAAAGGGTTAAAAGAGAGTGAACGCCCTAACCACTCTTCAGGATACTCCACCCTTCTTTTTTCTAAATCCGCTTTGGTTTGTTTGATGATCTCGTCTAGTATCTGTGCCATTTGTCTATCCCATGTTTAAATCTGTCGCGTATTATAACGGAACTTATTTACACTGCCGTATCGCATCCCAATGATCTACGATCTCTTTTTCATTCAGTCCATCTTCATCCACAATTTTTTTCATTAATTTATATGCTTCGTCACACTGGTGTTGTTTGTAATATCCCCATGCCAAAGAGTCCAGATAATAAATGTTTTCAGGCTGTTGCACCAAAGCATTCTGTATCACATTCATCCCTTTTTTGATATCTACTTCTTTATCGATGAGTGTATACCCATAATAGTTAAGATAAATGCTATCATCATTCCCTAATGCAATCGCCTTTTCAAAATAATCCAGCACATCTTGTATCATCTTTTTGTCATTTTTATCTTGTGCTTTTTCAAAGATCAACACTGCTTTTTCTGCAAGCCACTTTGCATTTTGATCTGCTGCATACAGTTTGTCTACCAACAGCAATGCTTTATCAAAATCTTTTTTCGCTTTATAAAGTTCATACAGAAAATCTTCTCTAGTTTGATCTTGCTCTAAAAAATCGATCGCACCCTCTAAATCCCTTTTGTACATATACGCATCAATGATTTTTGACAAATAGGCTTCGTCTTTGTTCTCTTTATAAAGGGCTTTATAGGTTTGCAAAATACCATCTACATTTCTCTCTTTTTGATAAAGAACCAACAACATCGTATGAAGTTCAGTACTTGCATGGTTCATCCGACGGTATGTCTCTAAAAGCTGTATTGCTTTTTTGCGTTCTCCCGTAAATTCATCCATAATTTGAACTATTTTAAACAATACTTCTTCGTTCGGCACCGCTTCATAGAGTTGGGTAAGCAGTTCAAGCGCGCGTTTAAAATTTCCTGCAAACAAAAAAGGTTTTGCTGCCATATCCAAATCTATAGGCTCTTTAGAGTTTTCGACCAAACACTCTGCTTCTTTTGTAGCATTTTGTATCTCTTTATTGGTCAGATACAGCGGGATTAATAGCCGTTTGGCTTCCACCCTTTTTGGATTGACTTTTTCCCATGTTTTTAAACGCAAAATACTCTCTACGATATGCTTATTGCACATTAACGCGGCTGTTGCTTCTTTAAAAAGATAAATCTCTTCTCCGGTATTCTCATAAAGAGAACGATAGACTTGATAGCTGTTTTCATACGCATGGTATTCTTCGTAAAGCAATGCTTTGAAGATCAGTTGATCTTCATTGAGCTTTACAAGTTTTTTCGCACTACTTGCAGTGATACTGAAACTGAACAGTGCAGACAATATAAATACTAAACGATACCAGGACACTCTTGTCTTACCTCTTCTTCATTGTTTTTAAACTGTTCCCAAAATGGGAATGTGCGACACTGTGATGGTCGTACTGGGTAAATGGAACATCGTTTGATCGTTTCATCGAAAAAAACACAAGCATAATTGTCTTGCGCTAACTTCTTTTCGACCAAAGAATAACGGTGTTTTACCTTTCGCAGGTAGATTGTAGCAAAATCTTCTACGCTAAGGTTAACAAAGGCTGCCATTTGTTCGATTTCACTATATTTCGCCCAAATGTAACCACTTTCTCCAGTGCAGCAGTGCCCACCACAAGCTTCGCATGCACTCGGATTAAATTGATAGTTATAGTTTTCCTCACTCAATAATGGCATCGTTATCCTTTTTCACTTTCGCAAAGCAAATCGCCTTTGACACTGTGTGTTGCGGCACGATCCAATGCTTTTTGCGCCTGAGGCGTATAGATATTGTTTGCATCAAATACGATCAACGGGGGCAACACTTTCACCATAGACTTTGATCCGTTCCGTGCAGCGATCATGACTAGCTTAGAATCTCTGTCTTCTTTAGAATGAACAAACTGCACCGTTTCTACTTTAATACCATACTTGCTTAAATAATGCATTAATAGATCAACCTGCTTTGCATCATAACAAAAGATGAAATACCCCCTAGGTTTAAGAAGTTTTTTCACCGTTTCGATAAACTTTTCTATAGGAAGATGGTGGGCATAACGTGCGATGTTGAGATGGGTATTTTCACTCTGTTGCACATTGGCATCATAAAAAGGCGGATTGGAGACGATCATATCAAATTTTTCGTCCATATCCACTTCTAAAAAATCTCCAAGATGGCTTTGAACACTCAAACCATTCAAAGCAAAATTATGTGTCGCATACGCTAGCATTTTCTCTTGTTTATCGACGATAGTCGTCTCTGTCTTAAAATCACGCATCAGCAACAATGCGATGATCCCTACCCCACATCCCACATCTAGCAGCTTTCCTTTAGGCTTAAAAGAAGAGATAAAATCATACAAAAAAATAGAGTCGCTGTTGTAACAATAACCCTCGGTTGGTTGGTAGAGAAACACACTTTGCCTTTTTCAGGAATTTTACAATATTTTCAGTATAATCGCCATTATGAATGAAGAACGTGACCTGCTTAATCCCCCCTCTACAGACTTTTCAATGCTCGATTATGATTGCGCCTATCTTCCTGGGCATCTCGTACGGATGAGCTACAAGTATGTTTCCCATGCGAGCAAAGCGTTTACGACTGCCGTCATTGCACGAGGATGGAGACGTTTTGGAAAATACTTTTTTCATCCCATTTGCAACGGCTGCAATGCGTGCAAAAATATCCGCATCGATGTCAAAAATTATCACTACACCAAATCACAAAAAAAAGCGATCAAACGCAATACCGACACCAAAATCATCGTTCAAAAACCGACCCTCACCCAAGCCCATCTTGATCTTTACAACAAATACCACCATTTCAAACAAGACAAAGACGGATGGAAACACCGCAACATTTCCCAAAGAGAATACCACGAAAACTTTGTCGATGGCGCGCATGATTTTGGGAAAGAAGTACTCTATATCAAAGATGACAAACTCATAGGGGTTGACCTGATCGATGTACTCGATGACGGGATCAGTTCGATCTATTTTTATTATGATCCTGAGTATGCATCACTTTCATTGGGGACGTATTCTCTGCTGTATCAGATACAACTCGCGCACATCCTTGAGCTTCCATGGATCTACTTAGGCTACTGGGTCGATGGATGCAAAGCATTTGCGTATAAACCAAAGTTTCAACCCCAAGAGATACTTGATGGTTTTCCACCTATATCAGAAATACCGCAATGGGAAAGTTGGCATCATGCTTAAAAAACGACCTAAAGAACAGATGGGTACCTCTAACCTAGGTTGGCTCGAGAGCCGATTTCATTTTAGCTTTGCTGAGTATTACAACCCTGCCAATATACGTTTCGGTGTCTTAAGGGTTTTAAACGATGACATCATCCATCCCATGAGCGGATTTGGCACTCATCCGCATGAAAACATGGAGATCATCTCTTATATCGTCGATGGAGAGATCACCCATAAAGATTCTATGGGAAACAGTGAGACACTCACCAGAGGAGAAGTGCAGTATCTTAGTGCGGGTGATGGCATCGAACACAGTGAATACAATAGGCATGAGAGTCAAGATTTAAGACTCTTGCAAATTTGGATATTCCCGCCTCGAAAAGGATTAGCTAAGCTTTATGGTTCTCATAGATTCACCCCATCTCAAAGAAAAAATCAACTTCTGCATATCATCTCTTCACACAAAGGAAATGCCCCTATAAAGATCTACCAAGATGTCGATATCTATGTGTGTGAACTCGATGCCGTGAAAGCATTGTCATTTGATCTATCCAATGATAGGCAAGTTTATTTTGTGCAGATCGAAGGAAGCAGCATAGTCAATGATGTGGCATTAGATCATGGGGATGCGATGGAGATCAAAGAAGAATCGACCCTTCACATCACAGCAGTCACAAATTCCCATTTTCTCTTTATTGAAATGGCTCAATGAAGAGAGAAACCTATCTAATCAAATGGTAAAGATTTCCTGCACCATTTTAGAAAGAGTCTATCTGGGCTGACTCTCTCATCGACAGCTTTCCCTTCCACAATACACTCGGCTAACATCTGTCCCATCCAAGGGGCAAAAACAAATCCTCGTCCACCGAATCCATTGCAGATATAAAGATTTTCGATATGTTTTAACGCTGGTTTCGCACCTCTAGAGAGTGCGGGATTTTCCTCTAACATGGTAGGCACATCGATCACTTTACCCACTAGCGGAAAATAGTCTTTACTTCCTGCGCGCATCCCACAAAAAACTTCTTTGAGTTGAAAGTCTGAAGTATCTACCAAAGCAGAAGCTTTTTCTTTGAGCGACAGCGCCTGTGAAGCCTCGCATGGGATGATTTGTTTTACATTTTTTTCGTGTGTCGCGCCAAGCTTGATAATCCCGTTATGATTTGCACTGATGGAAAGAGATTGATGCATACTCACTTTGAGAGGAAGTGAAGAGGTAAAATCTCCACGTGTTCCCCATGTGCCTTGTATCCCCATATAACGTAGATCCAAAAGATCACTCTGGAAACCTGTAGCCAATACAAGATGTTTCGCAGACCACTCCGCCACAGACCAATACCCCTCTTTTCTCTCTATGGTTTCCACTTCATACCGCACCACATCTATATCAAAAAGAAGTTTTTGACACACCTTTTGTGCATCACATACCCCTGAATCGGGGAAAAAGAAACTACTCAAAGCAGTTTGGATATTTTCTGCTTTCAGAGCTGTTTCATCATAAGTTTCAAACCGATTTTCATTAAAAAGCGTATACTCGCAAAATTTCACAGCATCTACCTCATCTTTAGGGATCCGAACTATACCGGTTTGATGAAAATATTCAGGGGTATGTTGGAGGTAAAAATCTTTTGCAAACGTAAAAGCTTGATTGGTCAAGGTTTGAAGCAAAGAGCCTTTGCCTATCTTAGGAGAGACAAAAGCCCCCGCTGCACCAGAACCACCCGAGGCAACTCCTCCCTTATCAAGTACCAAAACAGATTGCCCTTTGGCTTGCAGCGCATGTGCCACAGCCGCCCCTGCGATCCCTGCACCGATGATGATGGTGTCGTACATCTTAGACATTGAGTTTAAATCGTGATCTCTTTAATATCTGCTATATCTCTAAATGTTTTATAGATCGTACCGATCGTATGAAGTCTGTTGGTTTTGAGTGCTTGATCTTCAGCATTGACCAATACCGCATCAAAATACCCATCCAGTTCCCGTTTCAGTCCAAAAAGGGCTTCAAGTTTTTCATGATAATCTCTATAGGTTTGGTTGCGTACTTTTTCATACGCTGTGTAGAGCGTCACCTCTGCATCTTCCTGGAAAAGTGTCGTATCTATGGCTAAATTTGCATCCAAATCTAACTCTTTTGAGATGTTTGCCACACGTTTAAAGGTCGAGAACTGCTCTTTAAACTCGTCGCTATTTACGATGCTGTTGAGAGCTTCTACTTTTTTGGACATCTCATTGATGTCTCTTTCACCCGAAGCCAATACCGCAGCGATCACAGAAGGGTTTGCATCAAATGATTTATAAATACGCTCGATGATGAAGTCACTTAAAAGTGCTGTGTCAAATGTCTCATAATTCTCTTTGAGTAAAAGCAACATATCCTCTAGGTCAAAAGGTAGATTATAGCTGGTAACGATACGCACGACACCATTCACGGCTCTACGCAACGCAAAAGGGTCTTTCGAGCCGGTAGGGATCTTCCCTACGCTAAAGAGACCCAGAAGCGTATCGAGTTTGATACTCATCGCCACAATAGCAGCAAAGATAGAACTTGGAAGTTCTGCCCCCTCGCCCACAGGCATATACTGCTCTTTGATCGCCTCATAGACGAGTTTTTCTTCACCTAGTGCTTTCGCGTAGTAATACCCCATAAGCCCTTGCAATTCAGTAAACTCATACACCATCTCACTCATCAAATCCGCTTTCGCGAGTGTTACGGCTCTATCCATCGCTTTTTCAAGCTCTGCCGTGCTTTTCCCTGTCGTAGCTTCAAGTTGATCCATATAAAGCGCCAACAGACGAATCGCGATGCTTTTTTCACGTTTGATCTTATCTTCCAATGTCCCCAGACCATCGATGAACTGCACTTTTTCAAGCCCCTTAGTCCTTAAACCATTGTTTAAATCGTTTCGGTAGAAAAAAAGTGCATCTGCTAAACGCGGTTTCAAGACACGCTCATTTCCTGCGATCACTTTACTGTAGTCGTCTGTGTAGGCATTGCTCACGACAACAAACTTGTTGGTGATCTTTCCTTTTTCAAACACAGGAAAATAACGCTGATGTTCTTTCATCGATGTGATGATCACTTCAGGAGGAAGCTCTAAAAAGAGGGGATCAAATGTCCCCATCAACGCTTTAGGATTTTCAGTGATGGCGACTACCTCATCCAATAAATCTTGATCTCTCTCGATGATGATCCCATGCTCTGTTTCAAGCGCATCAAATTCCCCTAAAATCTTCACTTCACGCTCTTTAGGGTAAAGCATCACTGCCGCCTCTTTAAGCGCATCTTCATAGGCATCGATCGTTGACACTTCCAATGCCCCATAGCTCACCATGCGGTGACCATACGTTTGCGTACCCGAAGTAATGCCATAAAGTTCTACAGGTACACATTCCTCTCCAAAACGTACTTGCAACCAACGAAGCGGACGGATGAACTCATCGCTTCTTTCCCCCCAACGCATCATCTTTCCAAATGACATCGAAGAGAGCCATTCGCTCAACATCCCTTGAAGCAAAGAAGCGGTCGCTTCACCTTTTTCTTCCTTTTTGAAATAAAGTACCTCTTTGCCACCTTTTTCAATTTGCCCAAGTGCTTCAAATGCCACACCACACTTACGCGCAAAACCCAATGCCGCTTGTGTCGGCTGCCCCTCTTTGATGGCTGCTTCTACAGGGGGTCCCATCAACTCTACTTCACTGTCCGGCTGGCGAAGTGGCATTGCCGCATGCTTCAGCACCAGTCTTCTTGGCGTATAAATAAATTCAAATTCTGAAGCAAGATTATGATTTTCAAGTATCGTTGCCCAAGATTTTTCTATCTGCGATACGATCTTTAAAAGGGGAACAGCGGGAAGTTCTTCTACACCGATTTCGATAAGTAACGGTTGGGTCATGAGGGTTGTCCTAGTGTCATAATAATGAGGATTATTTTATCTAAGAGTTGGTAAAAATGGGGTTAGTCTTTCTCTTTGCCTTGCATATCGATACGCTTATCGTTTTCATCAAATTTACTTTTGTAGTAATTTTTCACGATACCAAATGTGATGAATATAAAAAGAACTATCGCAATGATATAAATGATCTCCCCAAATGACATCTTGTTTCCTATCTTGTTTCTAGCGTATTTTTGATGCTAATTTTATCAAAACCTTCATAGTTCTGACGCAATGCATCGTAGATCACTACACCGACACTTACCCCAAGATTGAGACTTCTACCTGCTCCACCCATGGGGATGGTGATGCAACGATCAGGATGCGCCAGCAAGACTTTTTCGTCAATCCCTTTCGTTTCTGATCCGAAAAGAATGTAATCCCCTTTTTGAAAAGAAGCATTGAAGTAAAGGTTGTCGGTTTTAGTCGTCGCCATAAAGCTTTGCTCTCCTATAGGGTGCACTTTTAAAAAATCGTCGAAACTCTCCCACACGACCAAATCCAAGTGTTTCCAGTAGTCCAGCCCCGCTCGCTTTACTGCTTTATCATCGATATCAAATCCAAGTGGTTTAACCAGATGCAGCGTAGCACCAAGATTCACGCATAATCGCCCTATAGTTCCAGTATTTTGTGGTATTTGCGGCTCTACTAACACAACATTAAACATACAAAACTCCCTTCCATGAATCACACAAAGTGTGCCTTGTCACTATGAACACCCTTGAAAGCGAAGCGATTTGAAAATAGTGACGATTTTTTTGCTTCGTTTTTTCTAAAAAAATGAAGAGAGAAACAAGACCCCCACTTCAAATTCAACAAGTGTCGCTGAGTCAAAGCAACGCTTAAAAAATAACCGTTTTATTCCCATTGACAAAGACCCTGTCATGAAGCACCAAAGCCAATGCGCGAGAAAGAACGATCTTCTCTCCATCACGTCCCGCTTTTTGCATATCTTTCCACGAATAACGATGGTTCACAGGGATCACATCTTGCGCGATGATCGGTCCCTCATCCAAATCATCCGTCACGAAGTGCGCGGTCGCTCCGATGATCTTCACCCCTCTATCAAATGCTTGCTTATAAGGGTTTGCGCCGATAAATGCTGGAAGAAATGAGTGATGAATGTTAATGATCTGCTCTGGATACGCTTTAACAAAAGTAGGTGTCAAAATACGCATATATTTCGCCAGCACAATATAATCAAACTCAAATTCACTGATGAGCTTCATCACCTGTGCTTCATGCTCTTCTCTATCCAACCCGTCTGCAGGGATATGAAAAAATGGGACATCAAAACGACGCACAAATGTTTCAAGGGTATTATGATTTGCGATAACACACTGGATCTCCGCATCGAGCTCACCATTAAAATGACGCACCAAAATATCGCCTAAAGCGTGAGACTCTTTGGTCACCATTAAGATGATTTTTTTAGTCTCAGGCTCTATGACACGAATATGTGCCTCTTTGGGAGTCACATCTTTGAGCTCTTTTAAGAGTGCATCATGATCAAAAGAACCGGTCACTACCGTACGCATAAAAAATCTACCCGATTCTTTATCGACGAATTCGCGGTTGTTATCGATATTGAGATCTCTATCATAAAACACTTTAGAGATTTTATACACTAACCCTTTTGCATCTTGACAATCTATTAAAACTCTTGCTCTTTTTTCCATACGTTTTTACCATTCAAACAAATAATATAATGGGGAAATTATACCAACTTTTGTTTCAACTCATCCCACTGGCCTGCAATAGTCTCATAACCGATTCTGAATGCATTATCAATTTCATCAAAATCAAAAAGTTGCATTCGCGCAACTCCCTCTATGTCAAGATATCCATCAGCGATCTCTCTGGCTGGCTTGACATTGGCATTGAGCATAATGAGAATCGTACGGATGAAAAGCGATTTAAACCCTTTTGGATCACCTCCTACCAAGGGGTTGACATTGATTGCGAGTATTTTTTCTTGAAACGTTTTCAGAGGTGTAACAGGAAGATTGTCACTCAAACCACCATCGACATACAGCTTTCCATTTTCTAACATTTTGGCTTCAAATATCGGCGTTAGTGAAGAAGAAGCGATCGTGTTGAGTATGGGATCGCCATCGCAAAGATAGACACTTTCACCGCTATTGATATCAGTCACACAACTATAAAACGGGATTTGAAGTTGTCCATACGTTTTATCACCGATATGTTGTTTTAGTTTTTTTTCTAACTTTTTAAGGGTAAAAAGCCCAGGGTTTCGAGTCAATCTAAAAAGATCTTTTTTGGATAGATCATGCAAAAAATCGAGGATATTTTCAGCACTTTCACCATTGGCGATCATGAGTGCTACGATGGCTCCGGCACTGCTTCCTGAAACAGCTGCAATTTCTACATTTTGTTCTCGTAAAAATTTCAATGCACCCGCATGAGCAGCCGCTCTTAAACCACCGCCACTTAAACTAAGAGCAATCTTCATGAAGTCCCTTTATCTTTTTTTCTATCTCTCTTTGCAGCGCTTCCCCTAACGCTTTGCCTTCAAACCCTTGTGAAACCAACATCGAAGGCGTTACATCAGCTTGAAACGGTTGCTCCCATACTCCCAGTCTCATAGCAAGTTCTTTGACTTTGAGATGGTAATTTCCTACATATTCTACCATACCCTCTTTGAGTGTCTTGCGTGCCACAAAAGCACAATCTATCTTCTGCGGCAAAGCTTGACCTATAATCTTTTTATAGTAACTGTTTGGCACACCAAGCCTCTCCAAAATTTTTTCACTTTCACTGCGTAAATAAGGGAGCAAGATAAAAAGAAAATAGTAAGGTCTCAGCTTTTCGACAAAATCAGTTTGACGACGTTGCAAGACTTTAGATAACGAAAAAAAATCACGTGCTTTGATCTCTTCATCCCAAAGTTTTTCTGCTATCTTCAATGCAAAAAGATAATAAAGCCCATAATGCAGATATTTGCCTTGAAACATTTTTTCAAACTCATGACATATCCGTTCTTTTGGTAAATCATCCAAAGAAATATTCTGACAAAGTTGGCAACTATTTCTTTCTATCTTAAATCCAAAACGTGCAGCAAACTGCATCGCGCGAAGCACCCTTAAGCTATCTTCCTGAAAAGAGTTTTCATCCACTACACGCAGCACACCATTGCTTAGATCATCTACTCCTTGCCAAAAGTCTAAAATCGTTTCATTGTGAATATCATACATCAAGGCATTAACAGTAAAATCACGTCTGCGAGATGCCTCTTTTTCCTCTTTCGCTAACGTGACTTCAAAACCACGATGCCCATGAGACGTTTTCTTTTCTGTACGGGGTAATGCGATATCAATATCATGGTATTTATAGACAAAAAAACTCTTCCCGACTCCTTGTGCATTCAAATGCTGCATTGCTGCTTCAAAGGCTTCGATCTCTATGCCAAAACACTCTATATCATAGTCTTTGGCGATCACCCCTAAAAGTCTATCTCGTACAGCGCCTCCCACGACATAACATTTTGCATCATATTCTGTGTGCAAATAAGTCGTAACGGTTTTGATGTCTTGAAGGATGTCAGAAGGTGTGTCTTGAAAAAAATGTGGGAAATATTTTATAATGGGCATTTTCATTTATCCCTTTTTTATAGGTTGAATGAAAAATTAAAAATGAAAGATGAAAAACGTTAATACTAAAAGCATTACACTGTAATGCATACCAAAACTCTTCACTATTCACTATTAACTATTCACGCAAATAAGAGGAAATCCTCTTATTTGCTTGCGTAATCAGCGATGATATCCCCCATCTCTGAACACGTGCAGATCTCTTTTGCATCATAATTCGCGATATCGCCCGTACGATACCCTTCGCTCAACGCTTTTTTAATGGCATTGTCTATCTTATCTGCCGCTTCACTTTCGCCTAGTGCATAACGTAACATCATACTCGCCGAAGAGATCGTTGCCAATGGATTTGCTATCCCTTGTCCTGCGATATCAGGCGCCGAACCATGGATCGGTTCAAACAGCCCGACCCCTTTTCCAGTACTCGCACTTGGTAGCAGTCCGATCGACCCGCTAAGCATACTCGCTGCATCAGAAAGAATGTCTCCGAAAATATTTCCGGTTAAAATCACATCAAATTGTTTCGGATCACGGATCAGTTGCATCGCAGCATTGTCGACATACATATGTGAAAGCTCTACTTCGGGATACCCTTTGGCGATCTCTTCTACGATCTCTCTCCAAAACTGGCTCACTTCAAGTACATTGGCTTTATCGACCGAACAGATACGTTTGTTACGCTTCATCGCGATGTCAAATGCCACCACAGCGATGCGCTCGACCTCTTCTCTTGTATAAATCATGGTATTGAACGCATTGTCTACATGCAACTCTCTTGGCTGACCAAAATAGATCCCGCCTGTCAGTTCACGAACCACCATAATATCAACACCCTGAATCACTTCAGGTTTTAAACTAGAAGCATTCACAAGCTCATCATATACCATCGCCGGTCTCAGGTTAGCAAATGTACCCATCTCTTTACGGAGCCCCAAAAGCCCGGTTTCTGGTCTTAAGTGTCTTTCTAGCTTATCCCATTTTGGGCCGCCGATCGCACCGAAAAGTACTGCATCACACTTTTTCACCCCTTGGATCGTCTCATCAGGCAACGGCACACCTGTCTCGTCGATCGCTGCACCACCAAGCAACATCTCTTCATATTTAAGATTAAACCCTTGCGATACGGAAACGGCATCGAGTACTTTGATCGCTTCATCGATGATCTCGGGACCGATTCCATCCCCTTTAATAATTCCGATTTTATAATTTTTACTCATATTCTTACGCCTTCTTTTTTGCTGCTATCTCTTGTTTCGCAAATGCGATCAAACCACCTGCATCTACCAATGACTGCATAAACTCAGGAATCGGTGCGAATTGATAGGTTTTTGCTTGCGTCACGTTGATCACTTCACCCGCATTCATGTCGATTCTCACGACATCACCTTCATCGATCTCATCCGCCTCTTTAAGTTCAAAAATAGGCAACCCCATATTAAATGCATTTCGATAAAAAATACGTGCAAATGTAGGAGCGATCACCGCGCTGATCCCTGCTGCTTTCAGTGCGATAGGGGCATGTTCGCGACTCGAACCACATCCAAAATTTTCACCCGCAACGATGATGTCACCCTCTTTCATCTTGGAAACAAACTGAGGATCCGCATCTTCCATCACATATTTGGCCAACTCTGAGGGCTCACTCGTATTTAAATATCTTGCTGCGATGATAAGATCGGTATCGATATTATCACCAAATTTCCACACTTTACCTTGCAAAGTATCATCCTTTAATTTACTTTTTATTTGGGATATAACGTTCCAAATAAAAATTTTCGCGATTATAGCCAAAAAAATAGAATTACACAAATTTACTTACCAAAAACTAATCCAATTTGGGTATAATCCACCTTAATATTTTCTGAGGACTTCCACCTCAAATACCAAAGGTTTTTCATGGCACAAAAAGATAGTATGACACAAATAGAAGCACTGATTCAGTCTAAGAAAAAAGGCGATGTAGTTACACTTGAAAACATGGCAAAAGAGTTTACCAAGATACCTACTGCTGCACAAGCCAAAAAGATCCACAAGCTTGCTGAAGATGCTAAAGTGGAGATCGTTTCTGCTTCAGAACATGCAAAAATCGTTGTCACGAAAGAGAGAAAGAAAAAAGAAGATGCCAGACAAAAAATGATAGAAGGGAACTGTGAAGATGAATTTGATCTTCACAAAGAGAAAGAACTTTTAGAATGGAGCCGTTCTGACAGCCCTGTACGTATGTACCTCAGAGAAATGGGAAAAATCCCTCTTTTAACCAAAGAAGAAGAGGTAGACCTTTCAAAACGTATCGAAGAGGGAGAAGATATTATCATCGATGCGATCTGTTCAGTCCCTTATCTCATCGGGTATATCCTGAACTATAAAGAGCCACTCTTAAACAGGGAAAGACGTGTGAAAGAACTTTTCAAAAGTTTCGAAGATGACAATGGCAAATCTGACGATGATGACAACGATGATGATAACGATGATGATAACGACAACGACGAAGAAACCACACCAAAAGATGACCATAGATGCAAACAAGTCGTTGATAGCTTTAAAGTGCTAGAGAAAGCCAAAAAAGAGTGGATGAAAGCACGTGAAGAGCTTGAAACATTGCAAGCTGCCAACGAAGAAGATCCTGTGAAAATTCTTTTTGAGCGTTTGAAAATAGCATTCAAAAAAGAGGCGCTGAAAGAAGCCCTCCTTGATCTTGGACCAACTTCTAAGCTGATCAATGAACTTGTAAAAGCGATGGAAACGGCACTAAGAAGCGATGATAGTTTCGAAAAAGAACTGAAAAGACTTGAATACAAACTACCACTTTTTAACGACACACTCAAAGCAAACCATGAAAAATTGCTCAAGAACATCATCAAGATGGATAAGGATGACATTATCGATGCTGTACCTGAAACAACGATGGTAAGTACCTATGTTGAGATCAAAAAACTTTTTGAAACCAGAGAAGCCAGTAAAGGTGGTTTTGATCTTTCCGAAGCAAAACTGCAGGAGATTTTAGGCCAAATCCGTCAAGGTAAAGCCAAAAGCGAAGCGGCGAAAACACGTATGGCAAAATCAAATCTTAGACTGGTAGTTTCCATAGCAAAACGTTACACCAACAGAGGGCTTCCTTTCCTTGACTTGATCCAAGAAGGGAACATCGGTTTGATGAAAGCGGTTGATAAATTTGAGTATGAAAAAGGATACAAGTTCTCGACCTATGCAACATGGTGGATCCGTCAAGCGATCTCAAGAGCGATCGCAGACCAAGCACGAACGATCCGTATCCCTATCCATATGATAGAGACGATCAACCGTATCAATAAAATCATCCGTAAACACCTTCAAGAGACAGGAAAAGAGCCTGATCTGGAAACGATCGCTGAAGAAGTGGGACTCTCTGTAGATAAAGTGAAAAATGTCATCAAAATCACCAAAGAACCTGTGAGTCTTGAAACACCTGTAGGGGATGAAGATGACGGTAGATTTGGGGACTTCATCGAAGACAAAACAACGCTTAGCCCGACCGATGTCGTGCTTAAAGATGACCTCAATAGACAAATCGATGATGTACTTGACCAGCTCAATGAAAGAGAAAAAGCGGTGATTCGTATGCGTTTTGGTCTGCTAGAAGATGAGAGTGACAGAACGCTTGAAGAGATAGGAAAAGAGCTTAATGTGACACGTGAAAGAGTTCGACAGATCGAATCATCTGCGATTAAAAAACTCAAACATCCTAAAGTAGGACGTAAACTTAAAAACTATATCGAAGAGTGATCTTAAACTATGTCTGAACCTAATTTTTTTGCCCTCATTGTAGGTTCAGAGATCCTCAATCAACGTCGTTCGGACAAACACTTTAACTTTCTTGCAGCAACATTAGCCCAAAAAGGTTATACCCTCTCTGGCTCTTTTGTGATAGAAGATGATCCTGCTTTGATTGTCCGAACGATTCAGTTTATCGCATCCCAAAAAAACCCTGTGCTTTTTTCTTTTGGCGGTATCGGTTCAACCCCAGATGATTACACCAGAAAAGCAGCAGCTATCGCCCTTCGAGATGGAGAACTTGTCACGCATGATGAAGCAAAAAAGATCATCATCGATACGCTAGGGGAAGCGCGCGCTTACCCTTATTCTGTTCGTATGGCAGAGCTTCCTAAAGGGGCAACGCTTTTGGAAAATCCTGTCAACAACATGCCTGCTTTTGCGCTAGATGAGCGTTACTTTTTTATGCCTGGATTTCCAGAAATGAGTCATCCTATGGTCGAAAAGATACTCGATACATTGTTGCCAAATACAAGAATGATATATCGCCATACCCTTACAGCAGCTTGCAAAGAGAACCTTTTTATTCCACTGACAGAAACCCTTCCTAAAGAAGTCGAATTTTCTTCTTTGCCCAAACTGCACGATACGAACTGGCAAGTGGCGATTTCCATCGCTTCGCTAGATGAAACACTGGCCTTTGAAACATTCCAAAAATATGTGCAATTGCTCGAAGAAAAACAAATATGGGTAGATACAAAAATGAGAGATTTTGCTAAACTCGACAGCGTATTTAGCAACGACCAGTTAGATAGAGGTTAACCGCATTGGACAAGCACGGGATTCTAAGTGCAGTTGAGGAATTTTTTGATTCAAATA
>JBEARN010000011.1:0-21166 GCA_041163165.1 Pseudomonadota bacterium | reverse complement strand
CCCTTATCATCGGTGCCGGTGGCGTCGGAAATGTAGTCGCATTCAAATGCGCAATGAATGCCAACATATTTGGAGAGATCACACTTGCAAGCCGCACACTCAGCAAATGCGACGAGATCGCAGCCAATGTCAAAAATAAAGTTGGCGTAACGATCAAAACAGCCAAAGTCGATGCAGACAGTGTACCCGAACTGATTCAGCTCATCAAAAGTACAGATGCGTCTATCGTGATCAATGTCGCTTTGCCGTATCAGGATTTGACGATCATGGATGCGTGCAGTGCATGCGGTGTTGACTATCTTGATACAGCAAACTATGAACATCCGGATGAAGCAAAGTTTGAATACAAAGAACAATGGGCAAGGGATGGTCAGTTTAAAGAAGCCAATATCATGGGGCTTTTGGGAAGTGGTTTTGACCCTGGTGCAACCAATGTTTTCTGTGCATATGCACAAAAACATTACTTCGATGAAATCCATACGATCGATATCTTAGACTGCAATGCAGGAGATCATGGCTACCCTTTTGCAACCAACTTCAACCCTGAAATCAACCTTCGAGAAGTCTCTGCCAAGGGGCGTTATTGGGAAAATGGAAAGTGGGTAGAGACAGAGCCTATGGAGATCATGCAAGTGTGGGATTACCCTGAAGTGGGTCCAAAAGACAGTTATCTGCTTTACCATGAAGAGATGGAAAGCTTGGTCAAACATATCAAAGGACTCAAAAGAATTCGTTTCTTTATGACATTTGGGGCAAGTTACCTCAAGCACATGGAGGTGCTTCAAAATGTCGGTATGTTAGGGATCGAGCCTGTTGAACATAAAGGGATGCAGATTGTTCCTATCGAATTTCTTAAGACCCTCTTGCCAGATCCAGCAAGTTTGGGTCCAAGGACGAAAGGTAAAACCAATATCGGCATCTTTGCCAAAGGGCTTAAAGACGGAAAAGAGAGATCGATCTACATTTACCAAATCAAAGACCATGAAGCGTGTTACGCAGAAGTGATGAGTCAAGGGGTAAGCTATACGACCGGTGTACCTGCGATGATCGGTGCAAAGCTCATGCTTGAAGGAAAATGGCAAGGTAAAGGTGTCTTCAATATGGAACAACTCGATCCAGATCCATTTATGGATGAGCTGAATAAACAAGGGCTTCCTTGGAAAGTGATGGAACTTAGATCTGACGAAACACGTGTGGTTTCGTAAAGAGAGAAGGGAAGAGGATGACACTGAAAAATTTTTTATGGGATTACGGCGTTAAGGTTCCAGGCTATGAGGTCGGTGTACTTAACGAAAGAGAAGTGAGTGCTGCAGCAGGTATCTTAGGCTTTACAGGATTGATGGTTCTCTTTATTGCTATAGGATTTAACCATCCAATTGTGGCAAAGACCTATCTCTCATTCCTATTTATCGATTTTATGATTAGAATAATTAACCCACAATACGCACCATCGATGCTGATGGGAAAATTTATGACTCAAAATCACAAACCAGAATATGTGGGGGCACTCCAAAAGCGATTTGCTTGGACTTTAGGTATTGTGATTCTCATGCCAGCAATGTATTGGTTTGTATTTAATTGGGATATCTCTTTTTATAAAGTCATGATCTGTGTGCTATGTCTTATTTTAACTTTCATGGAGAGTGTATTTTCAATCTGTGTAGGATGCTGGATGTATAGCTTCATCACCAAAGAAAATGCACAGTATTGTGCTGGTGATAAATGTGAAGTAAGGATTAAAGAGCCCATCCAAACTTTTAACCTCACACAGAAGATCATTACAGGTATGACATTTCTTTTCTTTGCCCTAGGAATCTACTCATTTTTAGCCTACAGTCAGCCAAGAACATTCTTTGGGGAATTTTTGCATGAACTCGTGCTGACAGATACGCAACTTGAAGCAGAACAACAAGCCATCTTTGACAAAGAATGGGAAGAAGAGGAAGGAGACGATGAAGAAGAGTGATCTATCAATCTTTTTAGTTAAAGATCGATCGCATACTGCTTTAACGTTTCCAAGTCGATCAAATCAAGTATCCGTTGATGGGTAGCATGGATGAAAATTTTGGGTGCTTGTCCATCCAAATGCGCTTTGAGAAAAGCATACCCGCCCAAACACCAACTTTGCCCCGGTTGAACCCCAGGAAAATTATAGTGTGGCATCGGTGTAGAAAGATCATTCCCTACTTTTTTAGAATACGCTAAAAACGCTTCTGTGGCGTAGATGCATACAGTGTGAAGTGCTTGATTGTGATCTCCTGTATTGCAAGAACCATCTCGGTGAAATCCTGTCAAAGGTTTTAAACTGCAAGGCTCCAAAGGCTCCCCAAATACATTCAACGACTCATCCATTTTTTTCTCCTATTCTGACAATAAATCAAGTGTATTATAAAACTCTTCAGGCTCTTGGTAGCCGTAAAATTTTTCATCTTTCATCTCTTTACCATCTGCCCCGATAAACACAAATCCTGGAGGTCCAAATACTTGGAACATCTCTTTCAGCTCTTCGATTTTTGGATTTTTTTTATCAGTCATATTGACACTCACAGCGATATAATCTTTCGCTAATTTCTCTTGCACTTTTTGATCGCTAAATGTGGTATCCCTAAGATGTTTGCACACGGGACACGTATCTGTATGAAAATAGATTAACATTGTTTTGTTTTGATCCATTGCTTGTCTTCTGTAAATTTCATATGCGGTAAAATTTCTTAGCTCTTCAAAAGGCATCGCTCCGGAAAGTTTTGGTTTGGTTCCCTCGACAATAACAGACGTTTTTGGAAGTGGTTGCCATACATTTGTCTCTCCATAAGCACCTCCCACCATCAGAATCGTCCCCCATATCAAAGAAACGGTTCCCACTGCTTTTTGAAATATTTTCCAACCATTACTCTCTTTTTCCAAGGGCTGAGTGGCACCAAAATAAACACCGATGGCGACGCCATAGACTCCCCAAATCAAAAGGATATTGACAAGCGCTACTGTAGAAAAAATCTCTATAGCTACCCCTAAAAGCAATATGCCAAAAAGATATTTAATTTGATCCATCCATTCACCGGCTTTTGGAAGAAAATATCCTGCCCCTATCCCGATGAATATCAAGGGGACACCCATACCAAGTGCTAAAAAAAACATCGTTATCGCACCCAATACAGGATCACTGGAAGAGATCGCCACAGAAAGAAATGAGATAAGTACGGGAGAAACACATGCGCCCAAAATCAGTGCAGACACAGCGCCCAGTAAAAACACCATGCCGAGTTTTCCACCTTTCATCTCAGTCAAATTCGCATTGAGTTTTGTCTGCATAAAAGAAGGTAAGGCTATGGTAAAAAGTCCAAACATTGAAAGTGCCATTAAAACAAACACGATACTAAATGTGCCAATCACCCATACATTTTGAAAATAAGACTGCAGCTGCTCTCCGGTGGCGCCCGCTAAAGCACCCATGATCGCATACGTCAATGCGGTACCCAATATGTACGATAACGTCAACAACAATGCACGGGTCTTGGTCACGTGTTCACCTTCTCCTACGATAATCCCAGAAACAATAGGAACCATAGGGAGTACACAAGGGGTAAATGTAAGAAGTATCCCTGCGACCAATGCGCTTGCAGCGACACCTATGCTGCTTGCGTCACCTGCAAATACACTGCTACTCAAGCCAAAAAAAACAAATAAAACGATTGAAAACTTTTGCATATATCTTCCTTTTTTGCAGTACATTATAACACAATCAAAAAAACCATTCTATCTTAGTATTTCATCCTGAACAGATGCTAATATAGTCCTATCAGCCTTTAAATCAAGCTCATTTTCTTCAAATTGAAGCTCTCTTAAAATCAGTTTCATTGCTTCTATCCTTGCCTTATGTTTATCATCTGAGCGGATGATATACCATGGCGAATCAGATGTATGGGTTTTTTGCAGCATAATTCTCTTCTTTTGTGTAAAATCATCCCACATCGCTTGCGCCTGCATATCGATTTCGCTGAGTTTCCATTGTCTTAGCGGGTCAGTACGACGTTTTTCAAAACGCTCGCTTTGCACATCCTTAGTGACACTCAAATAGATTTTGATCAAACGCGTTCCATGTGTGATGAAAGAACTTTCAAACGTAGTAACTGTCTCTAAAAAAAGATGATACTCTTCTTGGGTGCAAAAACCAAATACCGGTTCTACCATTGCACGATTGTACCAACTACGATCAAAAAGTACCAACTCCCCTCCACGAGGAAAATGCTTAATATATTTTTGAAAATACCACTGTGATTTCTCTTCTTCTGTCGGTTTTCCCAACGCAACAGTGCGGCAATGTTTCGGATTTAAGTATTGGGCAATACTACCGATCAAGCTTCCCTTTCCTGCTGCATCTCTTCCTTCAAAAAGGACAATGACTTTTTGTGACTTTTCCTCCAGCTGACTAAGCAATTTTACTAATTTTGCTTGATATACCTCTAACTCTTTCATCTTCGCATAATAAATTTCTGCTTCAGTATGGTAAGCACGCAGTGCTTCATTTTCTTTACGTAATATCTCTTTTTCTTGATCCATACCTACTTCCTCATATCATCCATCATTTTTATGCACCGATACTGTCTTTTTTACGTTTTGGTTTCTTATGTGTATGGTTTTTGACATTTGTTTCGATGTACTCCATGATCTTCCCTGCGATATCAATCCCTGTTGCAGTTTCTATCCCTTCAAGCCCTGGAGATGAATTCACTTCCATGACGAGAGGGCCACGCGAAGATGGGATCATATCGACACCGCAAACACCCAGTCCCATCGCTTTTGCAGCTGCGATAGCAGTGGCTTTCTCTTTCCGATTTAACTTATGTGTTGTGGCACTGCCCCCTTGATGTAAATTAGAACGGAAATCTCCTTCGGCACCTTGACGCTTCATCGCCCCAACTACTTGGCCATTCACTACCAAGGCGCGTATATCAGCTCCTCCAGCCTCCTTGATAAACTCTTGAACCAAAAGGTTTACTTCCATACCATAAAAAGCATCCAAAACAGACTGTGCCGCTTTTTGTGTCTCAGCAAGAACCACGCCCACGCCTTGCGTACCTTCAAGGATTTTTAATACCAAGGGTGTCCCGCCGCTCAGTTTGATCACATCTTTGGCATTGGCTTTGTTAGAAGCAAAAACTGTCTTAGGCATATCAACCTCATGGGTCGAAAGCACTTGCAAACTTCTGAGTTTGTCTCGAGACCTAGCGATTGCAAGATTTCCCGCAACACTAAAGGCACCCATGATCTCAAAGTGACGCACCATCGCCGTACCGTAAAATGTTCGACTTGCTCCTATGCGAGGAATGATCGCATCAGGAATTGGAAGCAATTCTCCATTATAAATCACTGCCAACTCCCCTTTCATAATCTCGATGGTGCACATAAGATAATCTATGACACGGACATTCCACCCTTTCGCTTCTGCTGCTTCAACTAATCTCTTTGTAGAATAAAGTTTGGAATTTCTTGAAAGTATATAAAGTATCATGATTTATTTTTCCTTTGTCATATTTTTCTTTGATACATCAACTAAATAGCGGCGTGCCATAAAACGTCTTCCGATCAACATAGGGTATTTCATCGTTTTTCTATTGGTCAATGAAATCTCTGCTTCATAAGTCTTGCTTCCCAACTTGATGGAAGACTTGATAAAAATACGTTCTTGACTTTTGCCATTAGAACTTTTGACATTTTTGATCTGATAGATAGGTAAGCTCATCCGTTTCCCATGATACGCTGAATGGACTTCATCTTGCAACGTAAAAGTAACTTTATCTCCTTCCACTGCTATATCATCACAATGCATCGAACAAGAGTCAGCCCCTGTGTCTATCTTTGCATCCAAGCCAAAAAGCTCAAGTTCAGCAAGATCGACCCGCTCTATGTATCCTATTATTTCCATAAGACTCCTTTTTTATATGCTAAATTACGAGGTTAAATAAAGTGTTTCTAACACTTCGATAGCATTTTGTAATGTTTTTAATGAAACCGTTTCTTCAGTCGTGTGATACCCAGTCGTAGGGAGTTGGAAAGTCGTTCCTTGTATCGAACCTTCACTCGATTTTGCCAAACGTCCCATCTCGGTACTTCCTAAAGTATACAACGGTTTTCCCTCTTTGAGAAACCCTTCGTTGAGTTTTTCGATAAATTCATCTTTATATCCAAATGGTATCGATTTTGCATTACAAATCGTCTCTATTTTTTGTGTCATTGGTGAAATAAACGTGGCATTTGCATCTTTACGTCTCAGTACAATATCTTGCGCTTCCGCTGTCACTCTATCTGGAAACGGGCTTGTGTCAAGAACCAAAAGCTCATCGGTTGAAAGATCATGCCCTCTAAACCATTCCAACAGATAACGCCAACTTTTTCCTACCTCTTCTTCCGCTGTAAAAAAAGCTCTTCCTTGATACCCTCTTTCATAAAGAAAAAGGATCAATGCGGCGCTTAGTACATTGTCTAACTGCGCAGAAAGATACCCCTCTTCATATTTGAGTACATCCAAATAAGCTACTGGAGTCCCCGCATGCAAATGCTCTAATCCACTTACATTAAAAACAAGGTTCGCTCTACGTTCACACATATAGGCATTGTCTATCGTTCCTAGTCCCAAATAAGCTCCAGACCAAGGCTCATACGCCTGCACACGCTGATGGATAAAACGATCTCGTATGTTTTGGTACGTTTTTTCTGAAACAGAATCCCCCGTAAGGTCTCCTCTGTTTTGTGCGATAAAAGCAGCATACTGAAACTCATTTGGTCCTGTGCAAATCAGTCCATGACGGTCTATATGCGCACTCATCATCCCTTGCTCTGGATTTTCGCCTTCGGCGACAAGCAGCCCTTCATAAAGTGTTGCTTTGATACCGATCTCTTCTAATTCTCGCTGTAAAAAAAGAAAAAATGGATGTTCTGACCCGATAACCGAAGGGGTTCGTATCAACTGTTTCAAAATATCCAAAAAACGGTTCATCTCTGCGGAGTTTGCGGCACTTTCTTGCATATGTTTTAAAAAAAAGTTCTTTAACATTTTGGTTAGCTTTCATAGATAAATAGTATAGATATTTATAGCATATCTTGCCTTTTTAGAAAGCATAAGTGGTGTATTATTGCAGAAACTTCAAGGCGATTTGAATTATAATAAAAAACTTCTAAACATAGGTGAATTTCAAATGAAACAAAGATGCTCATGGTGCCAAAGCGATCCACTTTATATCCAATATCATGATGACGAATGGGGTGTCCCTCTCCATAACGATCTACTTCTTTTTGAGCTGCTAACTTTAGAAGGAGCACAAGCAGGCTTAAGCTGGCTAACCGTACTTAAAAAACGAGAGAATTATCGAAAAGCATTTCATGATTTTGACTGTCATATCATTTCGAAATACACAGAAGAAGATATCAACCGTTTAATGTCCGATGCTGGGATTATACGAAATCGACTTAAAATAGAATCCGTCATCAAAAATGCCAAAGGGATCATAAAGATTCAAAAAGAGTTTGGTTCATTTGACAAATTTATATGGGAATATGTGGATGGTGTTCCTTTGCAAAACAAAAGGCACACACTCAAAGAGATACCAAACCAAACAGATATTTCACAAAAAATGAGCAAAGCGTTGAAAAGTTACGGTTTTAATTTTGTAGGTCCTACGATTTGCTACGCATTCATGCAAGCCATAGGGATGGTCAATGATCATATGGTGGAGTGTTTTCGTCATGATGAGATCAAAAATATCTCATCTACTACGAAGTAAGATTAACTCGCTTTTTTGTTAAAAAGTTTAAAAAGATGTGTCAATGTCGCGTGCATTTCAGAACGATTTACAATCATATCGATCAAACCGTGCTCAAGCAAAAACTCTGAACGCTGGAAACCTTCAGGAAGATCAACACCCACGGTTTGCTTAATGACACGCTGTCCAGCGAAACCGATCAACGCTCCCGGTTCTGCCATGATAATATCCCCCAGCATCGCAAATGAAGCCGAAACACCACCCATCGTAGGATCGGTAAGGATAGAGATAAACGGTAATCCTTTTTGGTGCAGCCTATTCAGTGCAGCTGAAGTCTTGCTCATCTGAAGAAGTGAATAGGTACTCTCTTGCATACGTGCGCCACCCGACGCTGATACGATGATAAAACCACATTTTTTTTCTATCGCACGGTTAATGCCTCTTACGATCTTTTCACCCTCAACAGAACCTAAACTTCCACCCATAAAAGAAAAATCAAAAACAGCGATCTCTACAGGTTGCCCACCGATGGTGCATGAACCGCTCACCACGGAAGAGGTTTTACCCGTGAGTGCTTTGGCTTCTTCAAGACGCTTCTTGTATGACTTTTTATCTGAAAATTTCAATGGATCTATCGGAGCCAAAGAAGCATCATGTTCAACAAATGAACCTTTATCTACGATCGATTCGATACGCTTATCCGCAGTGATCCGAAAATGATAGTTACATTTTGGACAAACATTTTGTTTTGCTTCAACCTCTTTATAGTACATCAATGAAGTACATTTTGGACACTTGATCCACTGATTAAATGTTTCTTGTGGCTTTTCGGTCGATGCTGACTTTTTAAAAATATTCCCAAACATGCTTACTCCTGCACTTTTATAATGACTTTATCAAAGCTTCTATCTCTTGAACGATATTTTTATCTTTTGAAACTATAACATAATCTGCCTCAACAATCACTTCAAGCCCTTCACAAAGTGCTAAACCTGCTGCAAAATCATAGATTCGAAATGCTCCTGCATAAAGGACAAACCGAAAAGAACGGGCATATGCCAAAGAAAGTGCTATCGCCCCAGGCGCTCTAAATTTCAAACTTTTTTGTGCCAACAATCCTACCAAGTCAGGGTTTTCATAAGCTTTTTCAAAAAGCCCTATCTCGCCTTCAACCGACTCAACAGGCGCATAAAAACGCTCGGAAAAAAGTTTACCTTGCTTGATGCTCTCTTGTGCCGTTTTAAAAAAAAGATCACCATTCGCCAGATTACAAACAACCGCTGCATCCAAAATACCGTCTGCATTAACCTTAGCGATCGATGTACCAAAATACGGGAAAAGGGAAAGTGCATTAGAAGAACCGTCGATAGGATCGATGATAATCTTCTCTTCTCCTTCCCCGATCGTACCACTCTCTTCAGATTCAATATGCCCAAAAGGAGAAAGATGTTTCACAAACACGGCTTCTGCAAACAAATCAAGCTTGGTACTGATATCGCCACCTGCACCTACTTGTGTTTTTTCAAACCATAAGGGATCAAAAGCCCCATCTATTGTTTTGGCGATCTCTTCATTCGCTGCGATACAAGCTTGAACGAATGGTGTCATAGCGGACTATTCGCCTCTTTTTTCAGCGGCAACCGTTGGTTGTATTCCTCGTGGTGCAACCATCCAAAACTTACGTATTTCAGTTCTAAAATTCTCTAAAATAAAGGCTGCTTTTTTACTATTGGTTTTTTCAACATAATCTTTCAAAAGTGCTTTTAACTGGAACATTTCTGTATCCCATTCATCGGTATCGATACGAAGTGGCTCAACCAATTCAGGGTTTACTTTTTCATAAAGTGTCCCTTCATCATCATAAACAAATGCTTTACCACCAGTCATACCTGCGCCAAAGTTCACACCCGTTTTACCCAAAATCACAGCGGTACCGCCTGTCATATACTCACAAGGGTGATCTCCTGTCCCTTCTACAACAGTGGTCGCGCCAGAGTTACGTACCGCAAAACGCTCACCCACCTTACCATGGATATAAAGCGTACCACCAGTCGCACCATACAGACAGGTATTTCCGCCAAGTGCAAACTCTTCCCCTGCCACTTTTTCAGAAGTAATCACGATGCGACCACCATGCATCCCTTTACCGATGTAGTCATTTCCTGCACCATCAACGTTGATCGTAACACCTTTACTTAAAAGCGTACCAAGAGACTGTCCTGCTGTACCTTTTAAGTTAAGCGTAATGGTATCTTCAGGCAACCCTGCATTTCCATAAAGCGCTGCAATCTCACCAGAAATTCTTGTCCCGAAACTTCGGTTGAGATTGGTAATCGTTTTATTCAATACGATTGGTTTAGAAGGGTTTTGAATCGTTTCTCTGAGCTCTTCTATGATCTCTTTTTCGTATTCATTTTGATCGTATGGTTCATTAAATGGCACCTGACATGTATTGACACCTTCGATCTTGTAAAGCAATTCTTCAAAATTGAATTTTTTTGCAAAAGCATCATCGATTACTTCAAGAAGATGATTTTGACCGATGATCTCTTCAAGTGATCTGTATCCGAGATCTGCGAGGATTTGACGTACATCTTCTCCGATAAGCGTCATATAATTTACCACTTTTTGCACATTACCGGTAAATCGCTCTCTTAAATGCGGATCTTGTGTTGCCACCCCTACGCCACAGGTATTAAGATGACATACACGAAGCATAATACACCCCACAAGCACCAATGCACCCGTACCAAACGCATACTCTTCAGCACCAAAAATCGCCGCTTTGATAATATCCAGTCCTGTTTTCAATCCACCATCTGTTTCAACCGTGACTTGTCCACGAAGATGGTTCGCTTTGAGGGCATTATGTGCTTCGATCAGCCCAAGTTCCCAAGGATTCCCAGCAAATCTTATAGAACCGATAGGAGCAGCTCCCGTACCGCCATCACCACCAGAAATAATGATTTTATCAGCATAAGCTTTTGCTACACCTGCTGCGATCGTACCGACACCTGCTGTGGATACCAACTTAACCGCTACTCTTGCATTCGGATTGATCTGTTTCATATCGAAGATCAACTGCGCCAAATCTTCAATAGAGTAAATATCATGGTGTGGCGGAGGAGAAATGAGCGTAACCCCAGGCTTCGTAAATCTCAATGTAGCGATCAATGGAGATACCTTGCTTCCCGGTAATTGTCCACCCTCACCTGGCTTTGCACCTTGCGCGACTTTGATCTGGATCTCTGTAGCTGAACGCAAATACTCCGGTGTCACACCAAAACGTCCTGATGCTACTTGTTTAATGGAAGAGTTTTTCTCTGTGCCATAACGTGCTGGGTCTTCACCCCCTTCGCCAGAGTTTGATTTCGCACCGATTTGGTTCATCGCTACTGCCAATGTTTCATGTGCCTCTTGTGAGATGGAACCCATCGACATTGCTGCAGTAGAGAAACGTTTGAAGATCGCCGATAATGGCTCTACTTCATCGATACTGATCGGTTTTCTATCGCTTTTGAGCTGGTAAAAATCACGGATAAACTTTTTATCGCGTCCATTCACCATCTTTTTTACTTCTTCATAATCTTCTTGTTTTCCACTTTCTGCACACTTTTGAATGGCTGAGATAGTTGGTCTAGAGAAGTCATGATACTCTTCACCTTTTTTGTATTTGTAAAAACCACCCTTATAGAGTGCTTTCTCTTTCCCGTCAAATGTTGCTGTAAATGCACGTTGATGGTTCGTATTGAGACGAGTGTCGATATCATCATACCCAAGACCAGATAACAATCCTTTTGCATTAGGGAAACAATCTGCAACGATCTCTTCATTTAAACCGATCACATCAAAAAGGCTTGAATTTCGGTAAGATGAGAGTGTGGAGATACCCATCTTAGACATAATTTTCATGATACCGGCACCCATCGCTCTTCTAAATTTTTTGAGAGTAGCCTGAATATCTTCATTCCCCTCTTCAATCTCTGCAACGGTATAGTAAAGAAGATAAGGGAAGATCGCAGCGGCACCAAAACCGATCATACATGCTGCGGAATGAGGATCAAATACTTCCCCTGTCACCGCAACCATACTCGTCAAATGTCTCAGTCTTGCTTCAAGTAGCTTATGCCCCAGTCTCCCTACAACCATTACCATAGGGATTACTTTGGTATGCTCATCCAAATCTCTATCGTCTAAAATAATCGTTCGAATACCATGTTCTCTTACATCTACGATCACTTTTTCTATCAACGCATCTAAACTCGCTTTTAAATCTTCTGTATAGGTCGTAGCATATCTTCCTACTTTGTACGCAGGATCATACTTTTCATTACTCTCGTCACCAAACTCTTGCAAGATTGCAAATTTCTCGGCAGACATAAGAGGGAGAACCGTTTTGAGTCTTTTTCCATGTTCTGCATCATCTGCCAATATATTTCTTACTTCACCAAAACCGGTATTGAGACTCATGACTGTTTTTTCACGGATCGGGTCGATCGGAGGATTGGTCACTTGAGCAAATTTTTGTTTGAAGAAGTCAGTAAAGTTTCTTTGTTCATTTGAGAAAGCTGCTAAAGGAGTATCGTCTCCCATAGAACCTGTCGTCTCTTTCCCCTCTTCGATCATCGGTCGGATCACTTCTCTGATCACTTCAAGCGTATAGTTGAAATAACGCTGTCTTGGCTCCATATTTCCATATTCTACAGAAGTCTTAGGAACAACATCCGTAGGGATATGCTCTTGAAGATACGTCATGTTTTCATTCAGCCATTTCGCGTAAGGGTGCATCGATTTAAGATAATCATTGATATCTTTATTGGTAAGTACTTTACCATTTTTGAGGTCTATCCCCATCATCTCGCCTGACTGCAGTCTTCCCCTTTCAACAATCTCTTCATCATCCAACTCCAACACACCGTACTCTGAAGAGATTAAAAGTCTATTGTCTTTGGTGCGAATATATTTAGAAGGTCTTAATCCATTTCTGTCAAGTACACAACCGATATAACGGCCATCAGTCATACTCACTGCAGCAGGTCCATCCCATGGTTCAAAACAAGTACTAGCATATTCGTAAAATGCTCTCAGATCAGTATCCATATGCGGTGCATTGTGCCATGGTGCAGGAATCAAAGAACGTGCTGCTTTAAAGAAGTCCATCCCATTGACACGTAAAAACTCCATAAAGTTATCCAAACTTGCCGAGTCGCTCATATTTTTTTGGATCACATTGGTCAAACGACTCATCTCTTCATCGCTAAATACATCTGATTTGACTGTTGCCATTTTGGCTGCTGCGTTAAAACGGTTTGCAGTGACAGAGTTAATTTCACCATTGTGCGCGATCATTCTAAACGGCTGCGCCAACTTCCATTTCGGGAGGGTATTGGTAGAGAAACGTTGGTGGAAAAGACAAAAAGAAATTTCAAAAGTTTCATCAGCCAAATCTTTATAAAACTCTTTGATGTGGGTTGGCATCACCAACCCTTTGTATGAAACAACAGAAGTAGAAAAAGAAGGGATATAAAAATCAGGATCATCCATCAATGCTGCTTCGATCTCTTTACGTGAAAGGTAAATGAGCGCTTCAAATCGGCTCGAAGAAACATTTGGATTTGGTGCTACAAACACTTGTTTAATCGTAGGCAATGTCTCTAATGCTTGTTTACCAAGCGCATTTGTGTCTACGGGGACTGTACGTGTATAAAGAAGGTTGAGATCGTTATTTTCACACACACTTTTAATGACATCAAAATCACTCTCTTTGTTTGAGAATACCATTGCAACGGCATAATTGCTAGGCAGTTCAACACCATGAGCGGAAGCTTCTTTACTAAAAAATGACTTTGGGATAGAGAGCAAAAGACCAGAACCGTCTCCTGTCTTTCCATCTGCTGCGATCGCCCCTCTATGCATCATGCGTGAGAGTGAAATGATGGCATCTTCCAAATTTTTGTGTGAAGGGATATTGTCTATAGAAGCAAGAAGTCCAAACCCACAATTGTCTTTAAACGAAGTAAACAAGTCTTTCATAAAATTCAACCTTAAAAAATGTTTCTAGAATGGTTTGGATTATACTTGAACCTTCGTTAAAAGCACTTTAAGGGTGCTATTTCTCGGTATAATGCTCATACGATACTGCTCTGTTTTAACTTCATTTTAACTATAATGCAAAAAAAGGAATGGAGTCTACGATCAAAGGGTTTATACTTTCGGTAAGAAAATCAAAAAATGAAGATAGCATTGCTTTGATTCTAACCCCTACGGAAGTGCGCGCTTATTATCGATTTTTTGGTGCGAGACACTCCATTTTACAGCTTGGAAACCTTATAGACTTTGAGGTCGAAGAGGAAGGGAATCGTTTTCTTCCAAGGCTTAGGGGACTCTCCCATCTTGGTTTTCCATGGCTCTTTGACAAAAACAGATTGCTCCTTTGGCATAACTTCATCCAACGCTTTGAACCACACCTTAAAGATGCGCAAGAGGTAGATTCTTTTTACTTTGATCTACTCCTTACATCTGCTAAAAAATGGGACAAACAAAACCCAAAACGGATCGTTTGCGAAGCCTATATTTCAATGTTATCCCATGAGGGAAGAGTGCATCAGGATGAGGCATGCTACATCTGCGAGATGCCCATAAAAGAAGAAGAAATCGCTCTGATGCAAGCATTTATACCTGCCCATCCAAACTGCATTTATGCAACATCACTTTCTAAGCAAAAAGTGTTTGAGTTTTTCCAAACGCACAAAACGACCCACCTCGAAGACGATGAAGTCGATCACCTTTTTGAAATTGTCATGCGTGGGTTCTGAGCCTGAAGGATTAAGTTTATTGACGACAGCATAAAGTGCTGGCAAATAGACAAGATTCAGCACCGTACCCCAAACCAAACCAAATCCTAATGAGATAGCGATAGGCTGCAGAATCACTGCTTGTCCTGTCGCGTAAAAGATGAGTGTAAAAAGTCCTAAAAATGTCGTAATCGATGTGATAAGGATCGGACGCAAACGCAGCTTGGCTCTTTCGTAAAATTTCTCCAAATTTTGCGTCCCATGCAAAAAATCAAGCATGATAATGCCATCATTGATCACAACGCCAGCCAATCCCAACATACCGATCACAGAAGTCATAGAAAGATTGACCCCAAGGAACAGATGCCCTAAAAATGCCCCCAAAAGAGAAAATGGTATGACCGACATTACCATCAAAGCGTAACGAATCTTAGGAAAGATAAACAGCAGAGTAATCAAGATGAGGAAAAAGGCTATCACCAGTGAACGCATCATGTCATTTTTAAACTGCTGGTTTTTCTCTTGCTCTCCTAACAGACTTACCTCAACCCCCTCTTTTTTTATCTCTTCTATCAAGGGCTGAATCTCTTTTAACACATCGACCGCTGTCGTTTTTTTCTTGTCAATATTCGCAAAAACTGAAGTGACGGTGTTGCCATCGCGTTTTTCTATCTGCTCATACGCTCTTCGTTTTTCTATCGTGACAACATCCGTCAACTTGACAAAATGACCGCTAGGTGTCGGCATCATAAAATCAAGCAATGTTTTTTCCGAATCTTTTTCCATGGATTTCGTGCGTATCTCCATGACACCATTTTGATTAAACGTCATTGCTTTGCGGCTATCAAGAAAATAACCAGAAAGTACTTGTGCGATCCCCGCTTCACTTAATCCTAACTCTTCTCCATAGTTGTTGACACGAAGTTTATATTCCATTTTTCCTAGATCGGCATTATCCCCTACATCTTTGATATGAGGGGTAATAACAAGCTTCTCTTTGAGTCTTTTCATGGCAGAAGAGATCGCTTTAGTATTTTTTCCAGAGAGGTTGATTTCAATATCATTTTTGATCAATCCTGGTTTATCTTCCATGACACCCAACTCATCCAGGTGATACTTTTGCTTAAATGGCATCACCTCCGTTGTCAACTCTTCTGCAAGATCATAGGTATGTTTCTTCCGTATTTTCTCAGGATCATTAAAATCAAAACTGAAGTTCAACAAAGGATTGATATACGCATCGATGAAACTTTGAGGCTCCATATCATAAAGCTCCATGGTGATGTAGATCATATTGTCACCATTTTCACTGGCACCAGAAAGGGCTTTACGGTATCCGATAATCGTCGAGGTGGATTTGATGGCATAATTCTTTTTATGCTCAAGAATATGTTTTTCCATCTCTTTCGCGATCTTTTCGGTCTCTTCAATGGGTGTATCTACATTGCACTTACCACTCACATAAAGATAATTGCCATCGAACCCGGGGAAAAATTGGAAATTTAACTGCTTGACGGTCATCACAGTGAGTATAGGGATCAAGATAACGAATGTAAAAAGAAATGCGTATTTGAACCGAATCATCGTATGCAGCAAACGTTCATAAAGATTTTGCAGCGGCTCCCAATCAAGAAAATTTCTTTGCTTTTTCAAAAACTCTTCGGCATGAAGCGGCAAGAAAAAGAAACTCTCCAAAAGTGACCCAAGTAAAATCATAATCACCGTAATCGGTATGAGGATAATAAAGTTTTTGATCTCTCCCGTCATCATAAAGAGAGGAAGAAAAGCAGCGATCGTTGTCAACGTCGCCAATGTCACAGGGAGCACCATTTCTTTAAGCCCCAAATAAACCGCCTCACTTTTACCATACCCTTCATTGAGATGTCTCTGAATATTTTCAGAAACCACGATCGCATCATCGACGACGATACCGATCACGATCAACCCGCCCAATAATGAAACAATATTGATCGAATACCCAGTAAAATATAAAAACATCACACCGATAGCAAATGAGATAGGGATGCCCATCGCAACGATGGTAGCGATACGAAGGTTGATCAAAAGTGCCATAGAGATAAAAACCAAAATTAACCCAAACATCAAGTTCGAGATAACAGTGTTGAGACGATCTTTCACCGGCTTTGAGCTGTCTTGATAAAAATCAAAATAGATTCCTGGAAATTCTTTGGTAAGTTTCTCTTTGGCATACGATTGAATCTCTTGAGAGATATGCATTGCATTCCCTTCTGGTCCTTTGGAGATAACCAATGTGACATTGGTTCGTCCATTAAAGGTTGAGAGGGTTGTGTTTTGAGGATAGGTGATATCAACTTGTGCGATCTCGCCCAATCGTATCTGCTTCTCCCCTATTCTAATAAGCGTGGCTTCCCATTCTTGTTTGTTCTCTTTTCCATACACGGTGGAGAGGAAAATATAATTCCCACTTTGCTTAATGTCCCCTATAGGATAAATATAAGAAGTTCTAGAAATCGCATCAATAATATCCGATGGATTCAGACCATACGCACGCACTGCCTCTTCATTGATTTGGATCGACACCTCTTGGTCTGCATCACCATAAATAGCGACTTCACTCACGAAAGGATTGCGTGCTATTTTAGATTTTACTTCCTTGGCTGTTTCGATGAGTTCACCCTTGTTCATCGTCTCAGAAGAGAGTGACAAGTTAATCAATGGTCTGTTATGCGTAAGGATCTGGGCGGTTGGTTCGGTCATATCAGAAGGAAGATATTGTCTGCTTCGGGCGATGGCATCTTTCGCTTTATTCAGCGCATCGGTTTTGTCCGTACCAGCATCGAGATCAAGGATGATGCTAAATCCACCCGACTTAATGACGGTTTCTATTTTGCTTACCCCTTGGATATTGCCTAACTCATCTTCGATGTCACGGACTGCCATCTTATCCAGATTGTCAGCACTTGCACCAGCATATCCGCCATTAATGGCGATCTTATCTAACGCGATTTCTGGGAAAAGCTCTTTTGGGATATTATAATAAGAAGTGATACCAAGAAAAAGGATGAAAATGAGTAAAACATAATTTAAACTTTTATTTTGTCTAAAATATTCCATCAATTTCATCATCAGGGTTATCCTTGCATCATGCCTATCAGATCTTTTTTAAAAATGCAGAAATGATAAAAATTTTGGTCCCATTCACCCGCCCTTGAATATGTGTCGGGTCACCCTCTACGAGTTGAATATTTTTGACTGTTGTACCTTGCTTTGCCGTAAACCCTGCTCCTTTTACTGGAAGATCTTTGATAATCGTGACAGAATCACCTGCTTGGAGAATGGTACCATTGACATCTCGTGTAGGTTCTGCATTTTCTTCTACCGTCCCCTCTTTTGCCCAAGCTTTGACATCTTCTTCAAGATACATCATATCGAGTTGGTCTTGCGCACCCAGCTTTGTGAGTAATCTATACACCATGACCTGAACTGCCGGTTCTGTGTTCCACATGCTGTCATGAAGACAATTCCAATGTTTCTCATCCTCCATAGGTGATTCTATCGAAGCCGTACAAGTGCTGCAAATAACTATGGCTTCATCTTTGGGTGCTACCGCATAAGTACTCAATCCCTCTTCTGAGCCACATAACTCACATTTACCGCCGCTTCTATCCATCAATGCTTGATTTACACCCATGATATTCCTTTTCTATTTTAAATGGGTTATATTCTATCGAAAACTTTATGTAGAAAACGCATAACGTACCGTATTCTGCTTCACAAATACGCTATCAGGAGTTCCGTCAGATATTACCTTGCCTTGATCTAGCACGACCACACGATCGGCCAGATGATAGACGGCTTGGGTGTCGTGGCTGACCATAACTGTTGTCGTATCAAACCGTTCATGGAGCCGGAGTATCTCTTCTTCGAGTTTGCTTTTCATTTTAGGATCAAGGGCAGAAAGAGGTTCGTCCATCAACAACAGTTTGGGTCGATTCATCATCGCACGGCAAAGACTTACACGTTGTTTTTGTCCGCCACTGAGTAGTTTGACATTACGATCTGCGAGGGTTGTAAGTGCCGTCATCTCTAACAGCTCTTCTACCAATAATGGATCCGCCTTCACATACAAAAGATTCTCTTTGACACTCATATGTTCAAATAGGGCGTAATCTTGAAAAACAAATCCTATTTCTCTTTGCTGTGGAGATACGCTTTTGGATCCATCAAGCCACCTCTGGCCTTCTACGCTAATACGACCTTTTGCATTCTCAAGCCCAGCCAGAATACGCAACAAGGTTGTTTTCCCAGAGCCACTTTCTCCCATCAATGCAACAAAAGAACCTTTTTCGATCGTTAGATCAACAGAAAGTTCCATAACGCCTTTACTTCCATACAGTTTTTTCTCAATCTCAAGCTTCATCAACGCAATACTCCGATCTTTTTATGCTGATGATGGAAAAAATAAACACTCAACAATACTATAAAACTCATCAACACCATGATCGCACTGTAAATGTGAGCTTGATCATACGCCATGACTTCAACCATCTCGTAGATCGCAACCGATGCGACTTTCGTTTCATGGGGGATGCTTCCCCCGACCATTAAGACAACGCCAAATTCTCCTACCGTATGCGCAAAAGTGATGATGAATGCTGTAATCATAGAAGGTTTGATGTTCGGAAGTGCTATCTTCCATAGTGTTTGCAATTTACCTTTACCTGCCAAATAAGAAGCTTCCAGCATATGCTGATTGAGTGATTCAAATCCACTCTGTATCGGCTGCACCATAAAAGGGAGCGAATAAAAACAGCTTGCCACCACTAATCCTGCAAAGGAAAAAACCAGTTTGATCCCCAAAAGTGATTCAAACAACTCCCCCACTGCAGAGTGAGGAGAGAGTACCACCAAAATATAAAATCCCAAAACAGAAGGTGGCAATACAATCGGTAGTGCCGTAATCGCCTCTATGAAAGGTTTGGTTTTCGATCTTGTTTGAGAAAGGTACCATGCCAAAGGCAATGATACAAAAAAGAGGATCAGCGTGGTTACCCCTGCAAGTTTAAACGACAGAACAAAAGGGGTAAAGTCGAAAACTTCTCTCATCTATGGCACCTTATATCCAAAAGCTTTCAAAACTTCTTGGGCTTTAGGGCTTAACACAAAAGCATAAAAAGCTTCCACCTCTGGATTCATTGTTGTCGATTTTTTTACTATGACCATCCCTTGATCGATAGGAGCATAAAGTTTCTCATCTACCTCGCTCCAATGGACTCCCTCTTTAAAGTGACGCATCGAAGGGGAAAACAGTGAAGATTTAGCCACTATCCCTATATCTGCTGCCCTCAACGCATAAGTCAGTGTTTGGGAAATCGATTCGCCATACACCAATTTTTTTTGAATTGATTCATACACACCCCCTTTTTTGAGCGCCTCTTCTGCAGCTACACCATAGGGGGCAGTCTTTGGATTTGCTATAGCTATCTTTTCGATCTCTGGAACGATTAAAAGTTTCACACCGACAGAAAAATTTCTCTGTTTCATCGACAAATACGCCAATCCACCTTGTGCATAGATCACAGGGGAAAACGTTGCGATTCCTTCCTCATAAAGGGCTTGAGGGTACTTCATATCTGCCGACATGAAAAGATCATAGGGGGCACCATTTTTAATCTGTGCGATCAACTTACCAGAACTTCCAAGTATCACCTCTACTTGTGTTTGAGGATACATCTCTTCAAATGCTTCTTTCAGCGGCACGATGGCATCACCCATATTTGACGCTACGGCGATTTGGATCTTCCCTGCATATAAAACCGTAAAACTCCATAGCACAACTATCCATATTTTTTTCATCTTTATTCCTTTTAAAACATATAATTAAATTCTAAACGGGTATCAACGGTATCGGCATTTGGGTTTTCAGTCTCTTGATAGCCCAGCCTAAAACGCCATTGGAACTTCGGCATCGTAGGGAGATTTTGAATAAATCCTGCATAATAATAGTTTTCATCATACTGCCCTTTTGCTTCATCTGCATCGGTATGGAGTGCTGAAAACTGCATCATAAGATCTTTATACACACCTGATTTGTTGTCGTTGATTGTCAATTCGGCTCGGTAACTTTTAGTGTTGGCAACCCAATTGTAACGTGCCATCGAACGGGTATATCCTGCCGTTGGAAATCCTCTCCATGGTGTTACAAGGTCGGCTTCATCAAATACATCGGTATACCCAAAGTTAAGTTTATAATTCTTATAACTGGTCACCAAACGTGCTGCGAGCATCTGCCCCTCAAGAGATGCCGGATCGTTATATCCTGTTGTAGTACCATCGAGTGCTGCACCCCCTATGGCACCTGCACCGTTATCAAACTGCTTGATATACCTTACTCCTGGTGCGATCGAAAGCTCTTTTCCCAAAGGGATGTTATAGTTGGCTTCGACCATCCCTTGAGAGATCAGTTCAGGGACACTATACATAGAAGCATCAAGTTTAAGATCTTTTATCGATGTATTATGGAGATCCGAAACGATGAGAGGCTGATCTGCTTTTCCAGCTGCCTCAAGCTTTGTGTAGGTCAATCCTTTGTGCATCGCACTGTCATCGTTTTCATCCCAAGACGGGTTTAAA
>JBEARN010000010.1:0-21511 GCA_041163165.1 Pseudomonadota bacterium | reverse complement strand
TGATAAATGTTTCCAAGTTTCCGACAGAAGGATCAAATTCTTGAGCCGTGACCAACTCTATGTCAAAAAGATATGCTAACAACTCAGGTGCGCTGTATTGAGCATCTATCTTTTCCAAAGAAGGGACAAAACTAAAATACTTCTCCCAAGGAATCTGTTTCACCTCCGGATCGTCCACTTCAAACTGATATCGACCCAAAATCCCAAAGAATTGTTCTTGGGATGCAATGCCGCTTTTTTGGTAAAGTCTTTCTCGCTCTTTGTGGATCAGAGCTTCTTCCTTGCCTATCTCTTCAAGCAACATCTCACGGAATCTTCCGGGGTCTTTCACCGGATAGTTTTGGGCGATAAAATCAAAAAGTCCTTGAGCTGTCTCGTACCACACTTTTTTTTCGGGGTTACCTTCAAATGAGAGCCAGTTGATATTCACCCCTTTTGCCAATGGCTCGCAATGCAACACAAGCCCGACATTCCCCTCGGAAGCCTGCAATGGCAAATCGGTTGTATATAATACAGAAAAAAGTGTTTTTTTATCTTTAATGCTTTGTAATATTTTTGTTATATCTTTGTAATACAAATCGGCTTGTATCAGTGCTTTGGTTTCATTTGCCTCTTGACTTGCTTCATCAAAATAGCTCAAAAGCACTGCCGTCAATGCGATGACAATGCTCAACACCGAGAGGGTGATCAAAAGGGCAAATCCTTTTGAAGTGTTGACATTGGGAGTGAGATTTGGTGTTTCATCCATCTAAAAGCTCTATTAAAGTAAAATCCGTACACATTAAAACCAATTATTATACCAAAGCAAACTAAAGGGGACACTATGCGAAAGACTGCCTTAAGATCTGGATTTTCTCTCATCGAGCTACTGATTGTTATCGTTATTTTAGGGGGTCTTGTCGCAGTGGTTGCTCCAGGACTTATGGATGCTGCTGATGGGGCAAAAAGAGATACGGTGTGTCTTAAAATGAATGATCTGGGCAAACGGCTCGACATGTTTAAACTCGACAACGGCACCTACCCTGAAACAGAAGAAGGGTTTCAAGCACTTTTAGCCAACCCTGATCCTGAAAAATACCCGAACTATAGAGAAAAACCTTATCTCAAACAAATGCCTAAAGATTCTTGGAAGAGTCCTTTTGTTTACATCAAACAAGGGGAAGAGTTTGAACTGATCTCTTTTGCCGCTGACCGAAAAGAGGGTGGGGAAGAGAGCAACAAAGACATCCTCTTTAGTGAGTGCAACAAATAACTGTTCGATGCATTGTTCAAAGAGAATGACCTTCAAAAAGGGCTTTTCGCTTTTAGAATTGCTCATCGTCATTATGATCCTCTCTTTGGTTTATATGCTTGGATTTAGAAGCATAGACTTCTCCTCAACGCCGACAAAAGCACTGACCCCGCTTAATCTCAAATCGATTATCACTTCATCAGCTTTTTTCAAGGGCGAAGGAACCTTTATGTGTCTCGACAAATGTCGTTCCTGCTACTTTAGAAAAAACATCCAAAGCCCCTTTGAACCTTACGAATCGCCTCTTGACCTGACACAGATAGAAGCTTATACTTTAGACGAAAACGATGATCTCACGCCGATCGAATACGGTCGTTATGATGACAAAAAAATCTGTCTTATCCTCGATTTTTATCCCAACGGAAGCTCTACGCAACTGGTGCTAAAGGATCAAACATCAAGCTATTTCCTTCCTGCATTTTTTGGAGAACCTCAAGCGTTTGAGACCATCGAAGAAGCACAAGCATATTGGCTTCGCAATACCAAATCGGTTTCCGACACAGGAGGGTACTATTGAGAAAGATACGCCCTGGATTTACTATTATCGAGGTTCTGATTTCGGTGATTATCCTTTCTCTTGCGATTATACCGATACTCAAAGTGCATACCGATAACCACAAGGAAATTGTTTACATCACAGAACGAAACAAACGTGCTTTGCAAGACTCGCTTTACCTTGATCAACAAGTGTTGCGTTACCACGATAGCAACAAAACCGCTTACGATCTTCTTCTGCCTCTTTTTAAACTAAAAGAAGACCAAAGCCGTACCTTGCTAAAGCAAAACCACAGAGTGATCCAAATACCTGAAGCGATAGAGGTCAATACGATGGAAGAAGAAGGTGCTCCTTCAGCCATATTTTATCCAGTGATTTTAAGAGGGGATTACCTTTCGCGCTATTACCATCTAAGCCTTGAGGGGTTTTAGTCTATCGTATAAAAATGGAGATACAGCAAAACAAGTTATAATACTTCATTGAATTCAAGGACGACGATTTAGATGCTTTTCAAATACAAAGGTTTTGACAAAACAGGCAAAAAAACCAAGGGGACGATTAATGCAAATTCTGTGGAAGAGGCGACGCATAAGCTTCGTGCAATGCAGATTTACCATGAAGCCCTCGTTCCTACGAAAGAATTTTCCCTAGAATCCTTTTCAAGACGACAAATGCCTGGAGAACTTCTGAGCACTTTTTCAAAAGAACTCTCCTCTTACCTCACTTCAGGAATGACGATTCTCACTGCGATGAAACTGCTTGAGCGTCAACATGAAGGGGAAAAACGTTATGTCTCTTTCCTCAATGCAGTCAAAACAATGATCGATGAGGGTAAATCACTTTACCATGCGCTCAACACGCAAAAAGTCTACGCTCTGCCTGACTTTTTTCTGCAAAGTCTCAATGTCGCGGGACAAAGTGGAAAAATGGTAGAAGTGTTGACAAATATGAGCCGATTTTTCTCTACCCAAAGCAAAGTCAAAAAACAGGTCAAAGGAGCGATGACTTATCCTGCCGTCATCTTTACTGTCGCGATAGCGATGACTAGTTTCTTGATCGCATTTGTCGTCCCTAAAATCACAACGATTTTTGAAGATACGGGACAAGCCCTCCCCCCCATCACACAATTTGTACTAGGAATCAGTGACTTTTTAACTGCGCACTATACAGCTATCATCATTACTTTCATTGTTTTTGTGGTGTTGTTTAAAATAGCATACCGAAAAATGTCTACTTTTAGAAAATGGATCGATACATTGCTTTTAAAAACGCCTCTATTTGGGGGGTTGATTCAAAATCATGAATTGGGGAGATTTTCTTACATCCTTTCGCTGATGCTTCACTCTGGAGTAGCCTATGCGCAAGCAGTGCAACTCTCCAAGGCAACGTTTGGAAACTATAGTTTACGCGACCTGTTTGAAAAAGCTTCGATCAAAGTGCTCGAGGGGAACAAACTTTCTAATGCCCTTCAACTCTCCAAAGGGGTCAAGCTCAAACGAAATTTTATGCAGTCTTTGGCCTTGGGTGAAGAGTCAAGCGAAGTGGCGCAAGTCCTTGACAACACCGCAACACTCTATACCGAAGAGAATGAAGATAGGCTCAAAATGCTTTTAAGCCTTCTTGAACCGTTTATGATGCTCTTCATCGGTGCCGTTGTCGGTGTCATCGTGGCTGCGATGCTTCTGCCTATTTTTACCATGACACAAGGGTTAAAATAAGATGGCAAAAGCGCGTGCTAACAAACCAAAAGAAGCAAAGAAAAAAAATCCTCCAGACCATTTTAACCCAATGCGCTATGCTTCTTCTTTCATCAAAATAAAGGCATTTATCACTGATGCTTTTATGTTGCTCACCCCTATTGTTTATGCGGTTTTTTATTTGGTGATGGATGGAAGAGAAGGATTTGAAGCCCATAAGCTCATGGGATGGATATTTATTCTTATCCCTTTGGTGATCGTCCAAACACTCTTTTTTTATTTTTCGGGGCAAACCCCTGGATATCGTGCATACGATATCACTTTGGTCGACATTTACACGCATAAAACGCCTACGCTTCCCATCATCATTTTTAGAAACCTAACAACCATTCTCTCATTTTTAACTTTTTTTGGGTGGGTGATGATGTTTTTTCGAAAAGACCATAAAACCTTGCATGATCTTCTCTCTGCGACAGCTGTTGTGAAAAAATGAAGTCCATTCATCTCTCGCTTACCCCGCTTTTAGGAGCATATTACTTCTTTTATTTTGCATTGGTAGGCGTTTATGTCATCTTCATGCCTAAGGTATTGCTTGCCTTTGGATACACTCCGGTGCAAGTAGGCGTCCTTTATGCTGCTGCGCCGTTTATGCGGTTTTTGCTCCCTTTTTTGTTTAGGCATTTGATTGCTCTCACGCCAAGAGCATATCATCTTTCACTCTTGTTCACTTTTATCGGCACCTTGCTTTTTATTGCTACGGTCGAAAATTTTTGGGTGTATCTTGTCGCCAATTTACTCTTTGGCGCCGCGATGGGGATCTCTCTGCCCTATGTAGAAACCATTGCATTAGGATCACTCTCTAAAGAACATTATGGGAAAGTAAGACTTTGGGGCTCTTTAGGATTTATGGGAATCGCACTTTGGTTAGGCAAGATGCTTGATGCGCCGTATGAAGCACTTTACTATTTAAGCATCATGGCATTTTTGACACTCTTTTTTGGTGGAATGCTCACCAAATACGATACTGCCGCTCATACAACTCCACAAGAAGATGCCACCTTTTCCCTCACAAAATACTGGGGATTTTGGGTTTCTGTTTTTTTGATGCAAGTAGGATTCGGAGGGTTTTATAACTTTTTCACCATTTATGAAACAAGCCATGGCATCTCTCTCGAGATGACAAGTTGGATGTGGAGTTTTGGGGTAATCTGTGAAATTTTTATGCTCTATTTTCAAGGCCCGCTTCTCCAAAAAAACTTGCTTCATATTTTGCAGTTTGCGACACTTATCACAGCGTTAAGATGGCTGATACTCTATCTTTTTCCTGGCTCCATAGCTTTCACATTTGCCTCTCAGTCTTTGCATGCATTTAGCTTTGCGCTCTACCATACCGCAGCGATCACTTATGTCTTTTCACTCTACACCCAAAAAAAATTGGCACAACAGTTTTTCCTCGGGATTGCTTTCGGACTCGGGGGTTCCATAGGGGCTATGCTTTCTGGTCAAATGTATGGCAAACATCTTTTTCTGATGGAATCTCTCATCACCTTAGTCGCATTGGGCTTCCTCGTGATACATGAAAAACGTAAAGAAGGGATCATCGCATGAGTGTAGCCGCCATTTTTGCAGGAGGGAAAAGCAGCCGCATGGGAAAAGACAAAGCGTTGCTCCCTTTTGGCGGTCACACTACCTTGGCAGCATTTCAATACACCAAGCTCAAACGATATTTTGATGCGGTGTACCTCTCGGCAAAAGAAGACAAGTTTGATTTTGATGCGCCTACTATTGCAGATCAGTACAGCACCCATTCCCCTCTTTCTGGACTCATCACTCTGTTTGAAACGCTCCCAGATGAAGAAATTTTTATCTTAAGTGTCGATGCCCCTTTTGTGGATCAAGCAGTGATCGAAAAGATTTTGAACCATGCCAAATATACCAAGGGAGATGCCATCATCGCCCAAACTCCTTCAGGGTTGCAGCCGCTTTGCGGACTTTATCGGCGTTCTATTCTTCCTTTGGCGAAAGCGCAACTGGAAAAAGACAATCATAAAATGCAAGACCTTTTGGCTTTGGCGAAAAGCATGGTGGTACTGTTCGAGGAAGAGAGTGATTTTGCAAACCTTAACCATCCTCAAGAGTACGATGAAGCACTAAAATCATTTAAGATTTAAGTGATTTTGTTCCGTTAATCTCCATCATTTGAGACATCAGCTTTTTGGAAAAATAGACAAATTTTTCAAACAGATCACTATGATACTTGTCTTTATGCGAGATCATCAGAAAATCCCTTTTGCATTCAAAGTTTTTTAAAGGCACTTGCTTTAATGTGCCCTCTGCGAGTTCATCCTTGACCGCTATTTTAGAGATGCAAGTGAAACATTTATGATTTTGCAAGATGCTTTTCATCGACTCTGTGTGCCCAAGCTCTAAAAAGATATTGAGATGGTTGGTTTTCTCTTTGATATACTCAAGAAAAACTTCTCTTGTCCCAGATCCTTCTTCCCTAAGTATCCAACGCTCATCCGCAAGGTCTTCGATGCTGCAAGGGGATACAAGATTAGGATTGGCTGAAACGACTACGAGCTCATCGACCCCGATCTTCTCCTTAACGATATCCGAACCTGTCACAAAACCTTCGACAAACCCGACATCGATCGCGCCTGTTTGTATCATCTCTGCTATCTCTTTGGTGTTGCCTTCTTTGAGTGTAATTTTCACTTCCGGATACGCGCTCATATAGTTACAGATAATCGTTGGCATGAGATAATCGACGATCGTAGTACTTGCCCCTACCCTGATCATCCCTTTGTTGGCAGAGTTTTTAAACTCATATTCGATATCCGAAAGTCTCTTAAAAATAGGGTCTATCTCTTTAAAAAAAGCTCTTCCTAGTTCATTGAGTACAAGCTTTTTATTGATACGATCAAACACTGGTCTACCTAAAATATTTTCAAGTTCTTTGATAGACATAGAGATCGCCGACTGGCTAAGCTTCATCTCTTTCGCAACATTCGTTAGATGCCCAGACTGAACTACGTTTAAAAAAATTTCCAACTGGCGAAGTGTTAATTTCATGTATTTTCCATTTGCATTAAGCTTTTTGATATTGTTACTTAATTATAAAAATAATAAGTTAGTTGCTAATTATATCAAAATTATAGTACAATTCCACAAAAATAATCAATTATTTTGAATTAAAAAGGATTCTTATGGCATTTTCTCCACAAAATCGCAAAGGTACCCTTAGTGGTATTTTATTTGTCTCCATCTTCGCTGCGGGGGCTACTTTCATCGCCGGACTCGCTCCGGTTCAAGCATTGGGATTTTCCCCTTTGGTTATAGGGATCGTGATGGGTATCTTTTATGCCAATACTCTTCACAACCAAACGCCTAAAGCGTGGCAAGCAGGGATTACTTTTTCAGGAAAAAAGATTTTGCGTTTTGCCATCGTGATTTATGGATTTAGGATCACGTTTCAACAGATCGCAGAAGTGGGCATGGATGGTTTCTTGGTTTCTCTCATTATGCTGAGTTCTACACTCATCATCGGTTCGTGGGTAGGGACAAAGCTCTTTGGGATGGAGAAAGACACTTCCATCTTGACTGCCTCAGGTGCATCGGTGTGTGGTGCCGCTGCCGTACTAGCGACAGAGCCTGTGTTGAAAGCAGAAGAGTATAAAACCGCTATTGCCGTCTCTATGGTAGTGCTTTTTGGAACCATCTCCATGTTCCTCTATCCTGTACTTTATACCACGCTCATCGAAAATGCCACAGGCTTTTTGCACATGACAGCACGTGAGTTTGGTATCTACGTCGGTGGAACCATCCATGAAGTGGCGCAAGTCGTGGCTGTACCTGCTTCAGTGCCTGGCGCTCCTACTGAGATGGCAGATGCGGCGGTCATCGTCAAGATGACGCGTGTGATCATGATCGCCCCGATGCTGATCGTCTTGGGTCTTTACCTTGCTTGGAGTGCGAAAAGAGAGGGAGGATCAAGGGATGAGAAGATGAAACTCGTCATCCCTTGGTTTGCAGTATACTTTATCTTGGTAGCAGGGTTCAACTCATTTCATCTTATCCCGGAAAATATCGTAGATATCATCAATGAGATCGACACCTTCTTGCTCACGATGGCGATGACGGCTCTAGGTATGGGGACGATCTTCTCCAAATTTAAAGGCTTAGGACTTTCGCCTATCTACACTGCCGGTGTAATGTTCGGATGGTTGGTTATCGGTGGATTTGTCATCACGAAATTGGTGGTAGAGTTTCTGTAATCGCTCATAAGATAGCGCGAAATCCGCACTATCTTCTCCTATAACTCAACGCTTCTAAAATATCACTTTTTTCTATCTTCTCATGGCCGTTGAGATCAGCGATGGTCCTTCCCACTTTTTTCACTGAAGCGATGCTTCGATGCGACAAACCAAACTTATGGATAGCGCTTTGCAGTATGGTGCTTGCCTCTTCTGATAAAACACAATAACGCTCGATCTCCTCTTCGCTCAATTTTCCATTGAGTCTTTGCTGCCCTCGTTCTTTTTGCATCTTAAATGCGTGAAGCACTGCCGTATGCATCTGGGCAGAAGTCATATCTGCTTTGTCATGACTTTGCACTTCTTGCATCACCACAAAAAGATCGATCCTGTCCAAAAAAGGATCCGAAAGTTTATTTTGATACCGTTTGATTTCTACTTCACTGCATCTGCAAGATTTCGTTTTGGAAAGCAGATTGCCGCAAGGGCATGGATTTTGTGCCGCCACAAACATAATATCGGCTTCATACGCGATCTTTGCATTGACCCTGGCGATATGCACTTTTTTGTCTTGAAGGGGTTCTCGCAAGGCTTCCAAAACGGATTTTGAAAAGTGAGGCAATTCATCAAAAAAGAGTATCCCCTTATGCGCCAACGCCACCTCTCCTATCTTTGCTGTTATTGAACCTCCACCGAAGATAGAAGCCGAAGTGGCTGTATGGTGCGGTGAACGTATGGGGCGGACTGCAGAAAAATCTGGCGTCTGTCCATCCAAAAACTGATGTTTTGCGATGGACAGAATCTCCTCTTCATAAAGTGGTGGAAGGATATCTCGTATCCGTTTGGCGATCATACTCTTCCCGCATCCAGGATTTCCCTCCATCAGAAAATTATGCATTCCTGCAGCCGCAATGAGTGCTCCCTTTTTAGCTAGACTCTGTCCTTTCACATCTTTAAAATCACTTCCATACCGCTCTTCATAATAGTAGGAAACCCCATCGATCACAAAACTTTTAGCATCATAGGAAAACGCTTGTTGATTGGCTTTGAAATCTTTTTCTTTTAAAATCCTTATCGCCTCTTTGAGTGTGGCTACGGGGATAAAATCAACCCCAGAAATGTGGCTGAGATACACCATCGCCTCTTGGGGAACAATAGCACGCTTGATCAACCCTTGTTCTTTGAGTGAAAGCACTAACGGGAAGAGCATAGAACTGGTCTTTACCTTACCGTCGAGACCTAGCTCCCCAAAAACGAAAAGTCCCTCTTCGTCCACGACACGTTGATGCACTGCGATCAAAAGCGCCATCGCGAGATCTAAGTGGGTTCCTGACTTTTTAAGATCTGACGGGCTGAGATTGATCGTGATCTTGAGTGGCGGGAAGACAAAGTCATTGGTCAAGAGTGCCGACTTGGTCCTCTCTTTTGCCTCTTGGATATCACTGCTAGCCAAACCTACCACAGAAAATCCTGGAAGCCCCTTGGTAAAAGTCGCCTCGACTTCTATGACTTGCGCGTTTGCTCCTTCCAATGTCGCGCTCGTGAGCCTGTTGACGATCGCTTCTTTTTTGGGTTTCTCTTTCGATATGTTATTGATTTGTTTCGGTGGTGTACCACTATCTACTATTGCATTCATACTCAAATGATGCACGATATTTACGATCAAGGGATAAAATATGTCAAATTGTAATATAATTAGAATATCAATAAAAGGATTCAGAATGAGCTATGTTCAAGAGATCATGCAGAATGCGAGGGCAAGCAACTGCCAAACAGATTCAAATTTTTTTCAAGCACTTGAAGAGGTGCTTATCTCTATCAGACCCATTATAAAAAGTGAACTGAAATACACTCAACACAATATTTTGCGCCGTATAATCGTACCCAACAGAGAGATACACTTTAAAATCGAATGGTTGAATGATGCAAACACTGTGCAGGTGAATCATGGCTATAGAATCCAGTTCAACAATGCACTAGGGCCCTACAAAGGTGGCGTGCGTTTTCACCCAAGCGTCAATCCCGATATCCTCAAATTTCTTGCCTTTGAGCAGATATTTAAAAATGCCATCACTGGGCTTCACATAGGGGGAGCAAAAGGAGGATCAGACTTTGATCCCAAAGGTAAAAGTGACAACGAGATCATGAAGTTTTGCCAAGCATTTATGTCAGCATTCTACAACAGCTTGGGGGCAGACATCGATGTGCTTGGGGGAGATATCGGCGTAGGAGAACGTGAAGTAGGCTATCTCTTTGGTGCCTACAAACAACTTACCAATGCGTACGATAGTATCATCACCTCAAAGCCTATCTCTTTGGGTGGCAGTTTAGGGCGCACCGAAGCGACGGGATATGGGCTTATTTACTTTACCGAAACCTTATTGCAAGACAGAGGAGAAACGCTTAAAGGGAAAATTTGCGCCATCAGCGGCAGCGGAAACGTTGCGATTCATGCCATAGAGAAACTTTATGATCTAGGTGCTATCCCTGTGACCTGCTCGGATTCTACAGGAACCATACATGACCCAAACGGCATCAACTTGGAGCTGCTCAAAAAGATCAAACTCGAAAACCGTGCTTCATTGGAAACCTATATCCAAGAAAAAAAAACCGCTACCTATGTCAAAAGAGAAGACTATGAAGGGGGAAGCCACGTATGGGAAGTTCCCTGTTATGCTGCATTCCCATGTGCGACACAAAATGAACTAGGAGAAGAGAGCGCCCGAAAGCTCATCGAAAATGACGTAAAGATCGTGGCAGAAGGCGCCAATATGCCAACCACGCCTGAGGGGATAGACCTTTTTCAGGAACACGGCATCCTCTTCGCTCCAGCGAAAGCAGCAAATGCAGGGGGCGTTGCTGTATCGGTTCTTGAGATGAGTCAAAATAACACGCACCATTACTTGCCATTTGACATCGTAGACAAACGTCTGCAAGAGATCATGGCAAACATCTATAAAGACATTAAAAATATTTGCGATACTTATGATTTAGGACTTGATTTGGCCGCAGGCGCAAACATACTAGGCTTTAAACGGGTAGCAAACGCGATGATCGCGCAAGGGGTTTAAGGGATTACTCTCTGCCTCTTTTTTTCCACTCTTTTTCAAATTTTTTACGTTTAATGAAAGAGAGTTTTTCGATAAAAACTTTCCCATCCAGATGGTCCATTTCATGCTGTATCGCAATCGCTAGAAAATCATCATCCTCTATCGTTTGCATGGTGCCGTACCTGTCAAAATACTCGACCTTTACATGCTTAGCGCGTTCGACCTCTTCATAAACACCAGGGACCGAAAGACATCCTTCCTGAAATGTCTCTGCCCCATCTTTGAGAACGATGACAGGGTTGATCATCTCCAAAGTATTCTCTTTGGGCTGATCATCCTCTATTTTTTTATGCTCTAAAGGGATATTGATGATGAGCGCTCTAAGATCCACCCCTACCTGAATCGCAGCAAGACCTACGCCATTTTTGGCTCGCATCGTATCGTACATATCGTCAAGAAGTTGGTGCAACTCGCCATCAAAAGAGGTAATCTCTCTCGAAATAAGTTTCAACCTTTTATCAGGATAGATCACAACTTCACGAATCATGCAAAACCTCTAGCGGCTAAAACTCTTGGTTAATACTTTATCGATAAGACCGTATTCCATCGCCTCTTGTGCCGACATAAAATAGTCTCTTTCGGTATCTTTTTCAATACGTTTTGCTGTTTTGCCCGTTTGCTCTGCCAAAATTTCATTCAAAGTATCTTTGAGCCTTTGTATCTCTTGCGCCTGGATCTGGATATCGGTAGATTGCCCTTGCGCACCGCCTGAAGGCTGGTGGATCATAATGCGTGAATTTGGTAAGGCATAACGTTTTCCCTTCGTGCCCGAAGAGAGCAAGAAAGCACCCATCGATGCTGCTTGACCGATGCAGATCGTGACGATATCGGGCTTGATGTAGTTCATCGTATCGTACATCGAAAGTCCGGAGGTGATCACCCCGCCCGGAGAGTTGATATAAAAATAGATATCTTTATCTGGATCTTGCGCTTCAAGAAAAAGGAGCTGCGCCACCACCGTGGAAGCAACTTGATCGTTCACTTCTCCGCTTAGCATAATAATGCGATCTTTTAACAATCGTGAATAGATATCGTACGATCTTTCACCTCTGCCGGTTTGCTCTACAACGTATGGGATATAACTCATTATCTGCCTTTTAAACTATATAGTTCAACCGATCATTATCGGTTCAACTCTATATGATCGAGGATCAAACAACAACCGAAGTTGTTATTTGTCCAATCCTAACATTTTTCCAAAAAGTTTATCTTCGATCATCCCCATCTTCACTGCCGGAAGAAGGTTGTTTTCTTGATAATACTTGATCACATCTTGCGGGTTTTGTCCACTCATCATCGCCTCATAGTAGATCGCTTGCGTGACCTCTTGGTCATTCACCGAAATTTCTTCTTTTTTTGCCAATGCATCTACGATAAATGTCGCTTTCACGCTTGCCACAGCATCTGCTCTCATCTCTTCACGAAGTTGGTCTACTTTTTTAGGATTTTCTTTATACCCTTGAAGCTCTTCTTGGCTCATCTCTCTTGCTTTTGCGTTGACCTTCGCATCGATCTCTTGCTCTACAATGTTGTTCGGCAATGCAAAATCAAATTTTTCGACCAATGCTTCTACCAACTTAGGCTTGAGCTCTTCGTTATAAAGCTTTGAGATTTCTGTCGCTTCGATCTGATTTTTCACTCTTTCTGTGAGTGTTTCAAGCGTAGCATTCTCTTCACCGCGAAGCAATTTGGCAGCCAACTCATCGTTAAGCTCTACTGGTGTTTGCTCTTGGATTTCATGCAATTTCACTTTAAATTCAGACGCTTTCCCAGCAAGGTTTGCTGCCTGATACGCTTCTGGGAAAGTGACCGTGATCGTCTTTTCTTCGTCATATTTCATACCGATGATCTGATCTTCAAATCCAGGGATAAACTGCCCTGAACCGATCTTCAAGCTGAATTTTTCCGCTTTACCGCCGTCAAAAGCAACTCCATCAACAAAACCTTCAAAATCGATGATAACCATATCGCCATTTTTCACCATACGCTTTCTTGCGATGGCTTTGTATTCAGCTTGTTGCGATGCGATCTCGTTAAGCTTTTCATCGATCGCTTTTTTAGTTGCTTTTGGTGTTTTAAAACTTGGAACAACATCCATATGCCCTTCTACCGCAAAGGTTGGTCTGGTAGAGATTTCGATCTCTACTTCGATGCCATCGTCTTTTTTCTCATATTTTTTAAACGTTGGCTGTCCCAAAATATCAGCTGGATTTAATTTGGCTTGTTTCGCACCTTCGTTAATGAACTTTTGCACGGCATCACTCTCTGCATCATGCGCAAGCTTGTCTCCATGCAGTTTTTTCACTACATGCGCAGGCACTTTACCTTTTCTAAATCCATCAACCTTGATCTCTTTACCTGCTTTTGCGGCCATCTTGTTGATACTCTCTTCTATGGCTCCATTTTCTATGGTTCCCTTTACGATTACGTTTGCATCATCTACTTTTTTTACAGTAACTTTCACTACAGTCCTTTTTTGTATAGTTCCGTGATTTTAACAAAATAATGATAAAAGAGCCATAAGAGCTCAAAATAGAACTCTTTCAAGCTTTCATTTTTGATCATTTTGATACACTTTTGGATGCAAAATACCTTAAGCAAAACCCATCAAAAGATACAAGAGTGGTACCGTATATATGGTCGTCATGATCTCCCTTGGCGCAATACCGATGAACCTTACTATATCTATCTTTCTGAAGTGATGCTTCAGCAAACACAAGTTAAAACTGTTTTGGAAAAATACTATATCCCTTTTATAGAAAATTTTCCTACACTAGAGGCATTAGGAAAAGCCCATTTGGATGATGTGCTCAAATGCTGGGAGGGGCTCGGATATTACAACCGCGCAAGGAACCTTCACAAAACGGCTTCTATGATCGATGCATTGCCTGCTTCGATGGAGGAACTTATAAAACTCCCAGGTATTGGCAAAAATACTGCGCATGCCGTCGCAGCGTTTGCCTTTGGTGAACCTGTGCCTGTCATGGAAGCCAATGTCAAGCGGATACTTTGTCGCCTCCACAAAATGCAAACACCAGATGAAAAAACACTTTGGAAACACGCCTATGCCCTTGTAGACAAAGAAAATACCTTCAACTACAACCAAGCGATGATGGATATCGGTGCAATGGTTTGTTTGCCAAAAAATCCAAAATGTGACTTATGCCCTCTTGAGGCGATATGCGAAGGGAAGATCAATCCAGAAAAATACCCACAAAAAAAGCAACGCACTATACCACACAAAGAAGAGAACATCATGATTTCTGTCTATGATGACAAACTCGCTCTTACCCAAAGAGAAGGGAGATTTCTTCACGGTCTTTGGGGGTTTCCTTCTGTGGAAACACCGCTGTGCGCTGCCGAATATTTAGGAGAGGTCACACACGTTTATACCCATTTTAAACTCACCTGCAAGGTATCGGTTTATTATGAAACAGAGACGGAACACGCCCATTATTTTTCACCTGATGAGATCAAAAAACTTGCCATTTCAAAAGTCGATGAGAAGATAGTTAAATTGTTTTTGGCTACAATGTGAAAAATCTATCCACATTATAGGTGCAACATGAACAAAGAAGAAGAATTTGAACAAGCCGTCACAAAAGTGATCGAACTTTTAGGAGAAGACCCGAAGCGTGAGGGGCTACTAAAAACACCTTCTCGCGTAGTGAAAGCGCTCCAATTTCTCACCGAAGGGTACCATCAAGACCCGAAAGAGATCCTCAACCAAGCACTCTTTAGCACCAGCAATGACGAGATGGTGCTGGTGCGTGATATCGAATTTTACTCGATGTGTGAACACCACATGCTTCCCATCATCGGGCGGGCGCATGTCGCTTACATCCCTGATGGAAAGGTAGTCGGTCTATCGAAAATCCCTCGCATCGTCAATGTGTATGCAAGACGTTTGCAGATCCAAGAACAAATGACAGAACAAATTGCGGATGCGATCTCTGAAACGATTAAGCCTAAAGGGGTTGCTGTGGTAGTGCATGCCAGACATATGTGCATGGAAATGCGTGGTGTTCAAAAGATTAACTCCACAACCGTCAGCTCTGCGCTGCGTGGTCTTTTCAAAAAAGATGAACGGACAAGAAATGAGTTTTACAATCTTATCAACACCCCAACCCCTTCTCACTTCTAATTTTACCCGAGGAATCGTACTCATAGAGATTTAACGGATTTCGGAGTATAATTATCCTCTTTTCTCTACATTTTATTTTAATTTAAGAATAAATGCGTAAGATGCGAGAAATTAATTAGGACTAAATTAGTCTTAATTAAAATGAGTATCGTTTTCAAAGGACATAGTATGATGAAAGTCTATTTAGACAATAATGCAACAACGATAGTTGATCCTGCAGTATTTAGTGAAATGGAGCCCTATTTTGTACAAAGATACGGCAACCCAAATTCACTTCACCTTTTTGCCAGCGAGACTCATCCTGGGATTAAAGATGCCATGGAGAAAATTTATGCTGGGATTCATGCAAAAAGAGAGGATTCTGTCGTCATTACCTCCAGCGCAACGGAGAGTAACAATTGGGTACTCAAAAGCATCTATTTTGAGTATATTTTAACCGGTAAAAAAAATCACATCATTGTCAGCGAAGTAGAGCACCCATCAGTCATCGCGACAGCAAAATTTATAGAGAGCATGGGATGCAAAGTGACGTACCTTCCGATCAATCATGAAGGACTCATCGATCCGCAAACGGTCAGAGATACCATTACCAACAAAACCGCTCTTGTTTCGGTGATGTGGGCGAACAATGAAACGGGTGCGATCTTTCCGGTCGAAGAGATCGGTGAGATTTGCAAAGAGCATAATGTCCTGTTTCATACCGATGCAGTCCAAGCGATCGGCAAAACACCTGTAGATGTCCAGTCCTTTAATGTAGACTATCTCACTTTCTCTGCGCATAAGTTCCATGGACCTAAAGGTGTTGGTGCTCTTTATATAAAAAAAGGGCGAGAGCTTATGCCACTTTTTCATGGTGGAGACCAGATGGGCGGATACCGTTCAGGGACACTCAATGTACCTGGCATTGTAGGCATGGGCAAGGCGATGGAACAAGCAGTAGATGCTTTAGACTTTGAAATGAGTGAAGTCAAAGAGTTAAGGGATGCTTTCGAAGATGAGCTTCTCAAGATTAAAGACACTTTCGTGGTTACTCCTAGAGAGAAAAGAACGCCAAATACGATTCTTATCTCGTTTAGAGGTATCGAAGGAGAATCGATGTTATGGGACCTCAACCGTGCGGGGATAGGTGCCAGCACCGGTTCTGCTTGCGCAAGTGAAGACTTGGAAGCCAACTCCGTAATGGAAGCGATCGGGGCAGATGAAGACCTTGCTCATACAGCGATCCGTTTTTCATTGAGCCGCTATACAACAAAAGATGAACTTGACTATACGTTGGAAGTGGTGAAAAAAGCAGTAGAAAGACTTAGAGGAATCTCTAGTTCTTATGCCTATGCGCCAGAAGGTCACATCAGCGGCCTTGATGCGCATCATTAATGAATCATTAGATAAAGGATAATACTATGGGAATGGATAATTTAATCGGCGGTACCATTTGGGATGAGTACAGCAACAAAGTAGCAGAGTTGATGAATAACCCGCAAAACATGGGTGAGATCACCAAAGAACAAGCTCAAGAACTCGGCGCAAAACTTATCGTTGCTGATTTTGGGGCAGAGAGTTGTGGGGATGCAGTGCGTCTCTACTGGGCAGTTGATCCAAGCACGGATGTAATTCTCCAATCAAAATTTAAAAGTTTTGGATGTGGTACTGCCATCGCTAGTTCAGATACTATGGCTGAACTTTGCAAAGGAAAAACAGTAGATGAAGCGGTAAAAATCACCAACATTGACGTCGAAAAAGCGATGCGTGATACGCCGGATGTTCCTGCTGTTCCGCCTCAAAAAATGCACTGTTCGGTAATGGCATATGATGTCATCAAAAAAGCAGCTGCGCAGTACAAAGGTGTCGATATCAATAGTTTTGAGGAAGAGATCATCGTATGTGAGTGTGCTCGTGTATCACTCTCTACGCTTCGAGAAGTGATCCGTCTAAATGACCTTACAACGATTGAACAAGTTGCTGACTATACAAAAGCGGGTGCATTCTGTAAATCGTGTATCAAACCAGGTGGACATGAGGCAAAAGATATCTATCTTGTAGACCTCTTAGAAGAGCATGAAAAAGAAAAATTGGCTGCGAGAGCAACCCTTGGGAACAGTAGTGGCGAAGGTGCTGATTTTGCACAAATGACGATAGTGCAGCGCATTAAAGCGGTGGATAAAATCGTAGATGAAAATATCAGACAAATGCTTATTATGGATGGTGGAGATATGGAGATTCTTGACATTAAAGAAAATGGTGCCAACTTTGATATCTATATCCGGTATTTAGGTGCGTGTTCAGGATGTGCCAGTTCAAGTACAGGGACACTTTTCGCTATAGAAAATATCCTTAAAGAGAAACTTGACGAAAACATCAGAGTACTTCCTCTTTAGGAATAATTTATTTCTAAATAAAATGGAGAGTTGATCATTGATAATGAAAAATTATCTATAAACTCTCCACCTCAATTCTCAATTATTTTATCCACCATCAACTGCAACGTTGTATTCCCTCTAAAATGATTTTCATTCACACTGTAAATCACCTCTACCCTAGAGCCTACCTCGATCGATTCTTTGGTTTTAAACTTTACCCCTTGCATGACGATACCATCTTGTGCGAAAGAAAAACGCAAATGTTCTCCTTCTTTGCCCATACGATCCACTTGAAGTACTTCAACATGAGACGAAATAAACTTAGGAGTACTATTTCCTTGCCCATAAGGCTCAAAATGTTTGATCAGGTTTGTCAATTCAAAAGAGATGGTTGCAAAATGTAAGCTTCCTATGATGTCTGGATCGCTGTATTTCTGCACTGAAGTGTCTTTTTGGCTCTTCGCTTCAAGGGCCGCTTTAAAAGCATCCAAATGTTCTTTTTTTAAAGAAAGCCCTACCGCAGCCTGATGCCCCCCAAATTTTTCCAGATACACTCTTGTCTGATCAACTATGGCAAACAGATCACATGCTCCATAGGTTCTGCCGCTTCCCTTAAGTATTCCCTCTTCATTTTCACTCAATACAATACAAGGTTTTTCAAACATGCGCGCTACTCTCGCTGCTACGATCCCCACAACCCCTTCATGCCAATCTTTTTCATAGACAACCAACACATTATCCGCCCGATTGACTTTTTGTACCGCTTGTTGCGTGATAGTGTTTTCCATCGTTTTTCTTGCTTCATTAAACTGATAAAGACGCTCAAGCCTTACCCTCGCATCATAAATATTGGTAGAAGTAAGAAACTCTACAGCGAAAGAAGCATCTTCCATCCGTCCAGCACTGTTAAGTAAAGGGGCGAGATGATACCCGATATCTTCCGCTTTTAATGTCTCTTTTTTCGATAATTCTTTAAATGCTTTTATCGCTGGTCTTTGGCTTTTATTGAGTGCTTCTATCCCTGAAAGAACCATGGCTCTATTGATATGCTTTAAAGGCATCATATCGGCGATAATCGCGATCGCGACCAACTCCCTGTATTTGATCAGGTCTCTCTCTATATGCAATCCATTGGTGAGCGACGCGATAAGAGACCCCGCGCTCTGTGCGCCACATACATCTTTGTAAGGGAAGCTGCATTCTTCTTGTTGAGGATCGATGATGGCATACGCATCCGGTATCTCAGGTGCTAAAAGGTGATGGTCGGTGATAATGAGCTCAATCCCATGCTCTTTGCAAAGCGCTGCTGCATGCACAGCAGAGATACCATTGTCTACAGTAATTGCCAAATCAGTGTCCAATATGCGAGGAATCATATTGACAGAGAGTCCATATCCATCTCGAAAACGGTTTGGAATGATCCATTCAACAGGAACATTGATCTCATCAAAAAAAAGCTTCATTAGTGTAGTAGAAACCACACCATCTACATCATAATCACCTATAATGGTTATTTTTTCTTTTTTTTTAATGGCAGAAACAATCCTCTCTGTAGCTCTATCCATATCTTTAAATTCGGAAGGATTAGGAAGATCTCGAAGAGAGAGAAATCCCTCCTCAAAACGCTGATATAATAAAGTTTCTAGCGCAGGAAGGGTTAAGGTGTCAACCATTTGTTTTTTTGTGTTGTAGTGCTGCTTTTGCGAAAGCTAATATGGAAAGATTTGGGTGCTGCAATCTAGAAGTAAATTCTGGATGGAATTGTACGCCTAAGAACCAAGGGTGATCTTTCACTTCTACAGCCTCTATAAGACCATGAGATTCCCCCGTAATTTCTAAACCATTGGCTTCAAATGCTTCTCTATATTTAGGGTTTGCTTCATAACGATGTCTATGTCTTTCATAAATGATCGGTGCGTCATATGCTGCACGGAGGTTAGACCCCTCTTTCGTTTCACATTCATACTCACCTAGACGCATCGTACCACCCATTGGTGACGTAGTCGTTCTTACTTGTTTTGAGCCACTTGCATCGATAAATTCGTCGATCAGATAAATCACTGGATTCGTTGTATCTTCATCAAATTCTACTGAGTTTGCATCTTTTATCCCCAGTACATTTCTAGCAAATTCTACCATCGCCAGTTGCATCCCCAAACAGATACCCAAAAACGGGATTTTCTGTTCTCTTGCATATTGAATAGACTGAATTTTACCTTCCACTCCTCTATTTCCAAAACCACCTGCCACTAAAATACCATCACAATCATTGAGATATTTTTGTGCGCCATCCTCTTCTACTTTTTCACTGTCTACCCATTTGATATTAACTTTATGGTCCAAATGTGCGCCTGCATGGATAAGTGCTTCTGTAAGTGATTTGTAAGACTCTTTTAAATCTAAGTATTTACCAACAAATGCGATTTTTATTTCACCGCTAGGCATAATAATCTTATGAACCAAGTCTTTCCAATCATCCATTTTTGGTTCACAATTTTCTAAACTTAATTGTTTGCAAATAGGGGTAAGAATATCTTGTTCCAAGAAATTGAGCGGCACTTCATAAATCGTCGGTGCATCTTTTGCTTCGATCACCGAATCTTCATCCACATCACAAGAATAAGCAATCTTTCTTTTAAGTTCGGGTGGTACTGGTTGTTCTGCTCTTAAAACAATCATATGCGGAGCGATACCGATACGTCTAAGCTCTTGCACAGAATGTTGTGTTGGTTTGGTTTTAAGTTCACCTGCTACTTTGATATAAGGTAAAAGTGTCACATGGATATTCATCACTCTACTTTTAGAAAGTTCATGTTTCATTTGACGAATGGTTTCTAAAAATGGTAATCCTTCTATATCTCCAGTTGTTCCACCTAGTTCAACGATTAAAATATCTTTACCTTCACCTGCTTTGACAATACGCTCTTTGATCTCATTGACGATATGAGGTACGACTTGAATCGTTTTACCAAGGTATTTTCCATGTCTCTCATTTTCAATCACTGTTTTATAGATTTGACCTGTGGTAAAGTTATTGTTTTGCGTTAACGAAGTATCTAAAAATCTTTCATAATGACCCAGATCAAGATCTGTTTCAGCGCCATCTTTAGTCACAAACACTTCACCATGCTCCAAAGGGGACATGGTTCCTGGATCGACATTGATATAAGGATCAAGTTTTAATACACCGACCCTTTGTCCCGTATGTTTTAACAATGTGCCTATACTCGCTGCTGTAATACCTTTCCCTAAAGACGATAATACACCACCTGTTACAAAAATATATTTTGTTTTATTTTCACCCATAAATTACCTATCTCCTTGTTTATGCAACGATAGGCATAATAATTGTCATAAAATTATCATCTTTTACGATAAATGGTAAAGAAGGTTCATTAAATTCTACAGAAAAATCATGGCTATCTGTTTGAGAAATAAAATCTAAAAGATATCTACTGTTAAATGAAATATCAAATTTATCTGTTAATCCTGTATTGATTTCCAATTCTGTTTTTGCTTCAACGTTATCTGCACTTAAAGAATGAAATATAATCGTATCTGCAAGTAATGTCATTTTAATCTCTTGAGAGATTGTGGTGATCATTTTAATGGCATCTATCATCTCTTTTTTAGGCAATCTAATTTGATGTTTAATAGAAGTTGGAATGATACGTTGATAGTCTGGAAATTTGCCATTAATTAATCTCGTGTAAAAATAGTAGTTTCCATTACTGATAATTAAATTAGTTTCATCAAAGAAAATATCGATTTGATCTAAAAAAAGTTTTTGGATTTCCAAAATAGCTTTTTTAGGAACGATTAAAGATAAAGTTTCACTATTTTCACCAGGTATTAAAGCAATAGCAAGTCTTCTAGTATCGGTTCCTACCAAATCTGTACCGTTAGACTTGATATTAATCAAAGCACCATTGAGTTCATATTTTGGATTATTGGTATCAATAGCAGGTGAGATTTTTTTCAAATTTTGAATTAAACTTAAAGAGTCTAAAGAGATTTGTGGTTTGTCTTCTTTAGACGGAAACGATGGATAAGAAGAGGGGTCAAAAGTAGGAAGTTTGAATTTAGAATTTTTTTGTTTAATGGTTAATGTATTATCTAAAAGTTCTAATGTGATTTCGTCATCTTTTAGAATACGAACT